>JACZKR010000300.1 GCA_014859945.1 Paracoccaceae bacterium
CCCTCACCCGGTTTGGCGGCCGCAAGCCGCGCCCGCATCCCGGCCACATCGGCGCGCACCGCCGCGCCCTGCCCCTTTTCGGCGATGACCTTGCGGCGGAAATCCTCGACCTCGGCCGCAAGCCCGGCATCGCCCGCCAGCACCCGCGCCCGTGTCAGCGCCAGATGCTCCCAGGTCCAGGCCTCGGTCATCTGGTAGTTGCGGAAACTGTCGATCGAGGTCGCCACCGGCCCCTGCCGGCCCGAAGGCCGCAGCCGCATGTCCACCTCGTAAAGCCGCCCCTCGGGCAGCTGCGCCGTCAGCGCCGTCACCATGGCCTGCGTCAGCCGCGCGTAATAGGGCCGCGCCGCCAGCGGCCGCTTGCCGTCAGATGCCTCGACGCCGGCGGCATCGTAGATCATGATCAGGTCCAGGTCGGACCCCGCGTTCAGCCGCGCCGCACCCAGGCTGCCCATCCCCACCAGCACCGCCCCGCGCCCCGGCGGCGGGCCGTGGCGGGCGGCGAAATCGGCCAGCACCACCGGCCACAGCGCGGCAATCACCGCCTCGGCCAGATCGGCATAAAGCTTGCCGGCCTCGAACCCGTCGATCAGCCCGCGCAGATGGTGAACGCCGACGCGGAAATGCCATTCCTTCATCCAGCGCCGCGCCGCATCCAGCTTGCGTTCGTAATCCGCCACCTCGGCCAGCCGCCCCGCCAGATCGTCGCGCAGGGTGGCCATGCCCGGCCAGGGCGCCCAGAAGCTGCCGCCGATCACCGCATCCAGCACGCCGGAATTGCGCGACAGATACATGGCCAGCGCCGGCGCCGTGCCGGCGATGTCGATGATCAGATCGACCAGCGCCGGGTTGGCCTCGAACAGCGCGAAAAGCTGCACGCCCGCCGGCAGACCGGCCAGAAACCCGTCCAGCGCCACCAGCGCCTCATCAGGGTTAGCCGCCCGCCCCAGCCGCGTCAGCAGAACCGGCCGCAGCCGCCGGAAGATCGCCTGCGCCCGGTCGCTTTTCAGGCAGGGATAGGCCGACCAGCCCTGCACGATGGATTGCGCCTTGTCGGAAAGCTCCGGCCCCTCTTCGGCGGCGGCAGGCGCAAAGAACCCTTCGGTCAGGGCCGAGGTGCGCGCCAGACGGTCGAGATAGTCCCGGCGGAAGGCGGCTTCGTCCTGCCCCATGAAGGCGGCGATGCGCGCCACGCCCTCGGCCGTCGGCGGCATCTCATGCGTCTGGGCGTCCTGCACCATCTGCAGCCGGTGTTCGACCTCACGGTGAACAAGGTAAAGGCCGGAAAGTTCTTCGGCCACATCCCCCGGCAC
>JACZKR010000301.1 GCA_014859945.1 Paracoccaceae bacterium
CCTGCGGCCGCTCGGGCCCCGCCGGCGGCACCAGCACCGCATCCGCCACCACCTGCCAGCGCCCCGCCAGCGGCAGCGTCGGGTCCAGCGGCAGGGCGGCGGCGGCGGTCATCCGTCAGGCCACCACTTCGGCGGTTTCCAGAACCGCATGCAGCAGCACATCGGTGCCCACCGCGGCCCATTCCGGGCTGATCTCTTCGGCCTCGTTATGCGACAGGCCATCCACGCAGGGGCACATGATCATGGTTGTCGGCGCCACGCGGTTGATCCAGCAGGCATCGTGGCCCGCGCCACTGACGATGTCCATGTGCGAATAGCCCAGCCGTTCGGCCGCCCCGCGCACCGCGGCGACCAGCCCCGGATCGAAGGTCACCGGGTCGAAATGGCCGACCTCTTCGATGGAACAGCCAAGGCCCAGTTCGGCCGCCACGGCATGGGCGGCGCGGATGACCTCGGCCTTCATGGCATCAAGCTTGGCCTGTTCGGGGCTGCGGATATCCACGGTGAAGACCACCTTGCCCGGGATCACGTTGCGCGAGTTCGGGAAGACCTTGACCTGCCCCACCGCGCCCACGGCGTTGGGCTGATGGCTCATGGCGATCTGATGCACCCGCTCGGTGATGCGCGCCATGCCAAGGCCTGCGTTCACCCGCATGTGCATGGGGGTCGAGCCGGTATGGGCATCCTTCCCGGTCAGGGTGATTTCCAGCCACCACAACCCCTGCCCGTGGGTGACGACGCCGATATCCTTGCCCTCGGCCTCAAGGATCGGGCCCTGTTCGATGTGCAGTTCGAACATCGCGTGCATCTTGCGCGCGCCCGTCACCTCATCGCCGACCCAGCCGATGCGGGCCAGTTCCTCGCCAAAGACCATGCCGTCAAGGTCGCGGCGGGCCTTGGCATATTCCTCGGTATGGATGCCGGCAAAGACGCCGCTGGCCAGCATGGCGGGGGCGAACCGCGCGCCTTCCTCATTCGTCCAGTTGGTCACCACGATGGGATGGCGCGTCTTCACGCCCAGATCGTTCAGGCTGCGCACCACCTCAAGCGCGCCCAGAACCCCCAGCACGCCGTCATATTTGCCGCCCGTGGGCTGGGTGTCCAGATGGCTGCCCATATAGACCGGCAGCGCGTCGGGGTCGGCGCCGGGGCGGGTGAAGAACATGTTGCCCATGGTATCGACGCCCATGGTCATGCCGGCCGCCTCGCACCAGCCCCGGAACAGGTGGCGGCCTTCGTTGTCGGCATCGGTCAGGGTCTGGCGGTTGTTGCCGCCGGCCACGCCCGGGCCGATCCTGGCCATCTCCATCAGGCTGTCCCACAGACGTGCGGAATTGATGCGGAGGTTCTCACCCGGCGCGGCCATAGCATTCTCCCTGTGCCGTCCGGGGTCTTCCTTGCCCCTTGCGGCGAATCTTTTCCTGACCGTATGGTCAATGTGAAGCGCAACACAACCTGACCATCCGGTCAACCGCAATCTTCCCCCGAAAGGACGGCATGGACGAACCGGCCCGGCCCCAGAAGCGCAACGCCATCAGGGCGCAGAATGAGGCGCTCATTTTGCAGGCAGCCGAGAAGGTCTTTGCCGAGGCCGGTTTCGGCGGCGCCACCATGCAGCTGATCGCCGACATGGCCGGACTGCCCAAGGCCAACCTGCATTACTACTTCGCCACCAAGGAAGACCTGTATCGCCGGGTGGTGCAGAACATCTTTGAAATCTGGCTGCACGCCGCCGACTGCTTTGACAATGCGCCGGGGCCTGTCGAGGCGATCGGCGCCTATGTGGACGCCAAGATGGAAATCTCGCGCCGCCACCCGAACGGGTCCAAGGTCTGGGCGTCCGAGGTGATGCACGGCGCCCCGGTGATCCAGGACTATCTGGAAACCACGCTGCGCGACTGGACGGCGGGCCGTGCCGCGCTGATCCAGAACTGGATTGATGAGGGGCGGATGGACGCGGTGAACCCCGACCATCTGCTCTACATGCTCTGGGCCACCACCCAGCATTACGCCGATTTCGGCCACCAGATCGAAACGCTGAACGGCGGCGCCCCCCTGAGCGATGCGCAATGGCTGGCCGCCAAGGACAGCGTCAAGCGCATCCTGCTGAAAGGCATCGGCGCGGTATGACCCCGCCGCAGAGATGACGCGATCATTTCCGGTTTCGGCCCGGATTTGCCCAAAGTCGGCGCGCATGCTGCCGGGAATTACGGGGGACAGCCACCAAGTTGCTGTCAGGAATTGCGGGGACAGTCATGATCGAGAATTTCAGCCGCTATGCGGACCTGACGGGAACGCAGAACTGGAAGGCGATCTGCGCGCTGAACGGCGTGCCCTTCGACAGTTTCGGCACCAAGAAGGAACTGCGCGTCCTGCCCGACTTTCTGGAACGCGGCGAAACCGTGCTGGCGCTCTGTTCCGGCATGGTGACGGGCGGGTTTCAGGCCAATGCGCTGGACATGGGGGTGAACACCTGGGTCGTGGCGCTGACGGATGAACGCTTTCTGTTTCTGGACTGCGCGCTGCTGTCCCGCTCGGTCGATACCCAGACCATCCGGCACGACAAGGTGCAGTCGGTCTCGGCCTCGCAAGGCTGGGTGCTGGGCAAGATCATGATCGACCTTGGCGCGCGGGTCGTGGTGGTGGACAATTGCGTGAAACAGTCGGTCGCGGCCATGGCCGATCTGGCCAACAAGGTGCTGCGCGCCGCCGCCGCCCCGAAACCGCCCGCCCCCGATGCGATGCTGGATCAGCTGGAACGGCTGGCCGGCCTGCGCCGCACCGGCGCGCTGGATGAGGCCGAGTTCCGCATCGCCAAGGCCCGGCTTCTGGCCGCTGCCTGATTGCCGGCCGCGCGCCGGGGCGCTAGCCTGCCGCCGCACCCTAGCGGCAGGAACATCATGGACGACATCGCAACGCTGAAGGCCGAAGCGGCCGGGCTGGTCTTTCCCGCCTTCACCGAAGACACCGCGTTGGAGCTTGGTCTGGCGCTGGTGGCGCTGGCGCGGGCCGATGCCCTGCCGGTGGTCATCGACATCCGCACGGCCGACCGCACGCTGTTTCACGCCGCCCTGCCCGGCGCCGCGCCGCTGAACGACCTTTGGGCGCAGCGCAAGTCGGCGACGGCGCTTTTGTTCCAGAAACCCTCGATGCTGGTCGGGCTGGAAGGCGCGGCCAAGGGCCAGACGCTGGCCATCCACGGGCTGGACCCGGCCCGCTATGCCGACCACGGAGGCGCGGTGCCGGTGCGCGTGGCGGGGGTGGGCGTGGTTGCGGTGGCCACCGTCTCGGGCCTGCCGTCGCGCGACGATCATGCGCTGGTGGTGCAGGCGATGCGGCAGGTGCTGGCCAAGGCAGGCTGATGCCCAAGGGCCCGCGCCGTGCTAGACTGGCCGGGCCCGCGCCCGCGGGTTTTCATGGAGCATTCCGATGAACCGCTGCCTTGCCCTTGCCCTTTGCGCCCTGCTTCCCGCCACCGCCCAGGCGGGCGAACTGGCCGATGCTGCCGCCGCCGTCGAATCCGCCGTCACCGCCAATGACTTCGCCGCCTGGCAGTCCGCCGCCGCCGCGCTGGAAACCAAGCTGTGGTTTTCCGCCGGGCTGCATTTCGGCACGCTGACGCTGGTTTCCGCCCAGTCCACCGGCTACGGCGTGTATCAGTCGCGCGCCGACAACGTCTATGCCCAGGGCGAGCCGATCCTGATCTATGCCGAGCCGAAGGGTTACGGCTATGGCGATGCCGGCAACGGCATGTATGAGATCGCCTTCGACATCGACCTGATCGTGAAAGACACCGCCTCGGGCGAGGTGCTGCTGGAAAGCCCATCGCTGATGCAGATCACCTATCAGGCCATGGTGCCCGCGCGCGAGTTCGTGGCGAACCTGAACTACACGCTCGGCACCGCGCCGCCCGGCAGCTACACGCTGGAAACCGTTTTCCATGACCGGCACGGCGGGCAGCAGGCCAGCTTCACCTCGGATATCGTGATCCGCTGACCGCCCGGGCCATCGGGCGTTTGCATCCTGCCGAAGCTTGCGCCAATCTGACCTGCCAAAGGCAGAACAGGCGTCCGATGTCCCGTCCCCGCACCCGCATTCAGGCCCGCAACTCGGCCGCGATCCTTGAGGCCGCGCTGGATGTCTTTTCGCAGCACGGCTTCCGCGGCGCCACGCTGGACCAGATTGCCGAGGTGGCGGGCCTGTCAAAGCCGAACCTGCTCTATTATTTCCCGTCGAAAGAGGCGGTGCATACAGCACTTCTGTCGCGGCTGCTGGACACCTGGCTGGACCCGCTGCGCGCGATGAACCCGGAAGGTGAGCCGCTGGCCGAGATTCTGGCCTATGTCCGCCGCAAGCTGGAACTCAGCCGCGATTTCCCCCGCGAAAGCCGGCTTTTCGCCAATGAGATCCTGCAGGGCGCCCCCCGGATCATGCCGGCGATCGAGGGCGATCTGAAGCCGCTGGTCGATTCCAGCGCCGCCGTCCTGACCCGCTGGATGGACGAAGGCCGCATCGCCCGCGTGCCGCCCCATCACCTGATCTTCTCGATCTGGGCCTTGACCCAGCATTACGCCGATTTCGACGTGCAGGTCCGCGCCGTCCTGGGCGAAGGCCACGACCCCTTCGCCGAAGCCGACAGCTATCTGGAAGTGCTGTTCACAAGGCTGCTCAGGCCCTAGTTCAGCACCTTGCAGGTGGCCTTGGTGCGGAATTCGCGCAGGTTGTCCAGATACTGCCCCGCCGTGTGCGACACCAGCGTGGCATCGCCGCCGGCCCGCACCGTCAGCCGCTGGGTCAGTTCATTGGCCGTGGTGGGGCTGTAGGACAGTTTCGGGTCACGCGGCACGTTGCCGACCCGCCAGTAAACCGTCAGCCGGATGTCGTTGAAGGTCTCGATCTTGCCATAGGCCGGACCGTCCTTGACCTTGGCCGTCAGGTCGTCGCGGATCAGCGCCTTGCCGGTGTCGGTATCCAGGCTCAGCTGGATGCGTTCGGGCTGGAAATACTTGTTGCTGCGCTCACCCACCCGGCAATCCAGTTCGATCACCGTGGCTTGCGAAGCCCCGCCCATCAGCGCCAGCCACAGACCAACCGGCCCGGCAAATCTCATAACCATCCGTTCCCCCAGCAAACAGATACAGATCGGCAGAGTGGCACGGCGGGGCCACAATTCAAGCCCCGCCGCGCGAAACGATGCTATTCGACCACCGTGCAGGCCACGTTTGTCCGTTGTTCGATCAGTTTTCGATACCAGCCAGACGGTGAGAACGTGATAAGAAACGACTTGTTATTTTCCAGGATGGTCAGACGCTGCTGCGCCTGCACCTGGCCGTCCGTATTGGGCAACGCCAGTTTCTGGTCGAGCACCACATTCTTCACGACCCAGGTCACCGTGATCTTCTTGTCGTTCAGCGCCTCGATCCGGCCCGGCACCGACTTGGTCCCGGAACGCGCCATGATGTCATCGCTGACCGTGGCGGTCAGCCGGTTCAAGTCGAGCATCACCGTGATCTTCGAAGGCTGAAACTGCGGCTCCTTCCGGTGGCCGACGGTGCAGCGCAGTTCCAGCGTGGCATCCTTGGCGACCACCGGGCCACCAAGGCACAGGGCAACCAGCGCCGCCATCAGGGCCGGCGTCTTCCCCAAGCGCAACTTACTTGGCAATCGCGCATTTCCCGGTCGAGGTGTAGTGGTTGGCAAAGCCCAGGGCCTGCGCCGAAATCGTGACCGCCCCGCTCGCCTTCTGCCGCGTCATCCGGTAACGGATCGTCGCGCTGGTGCCGGTGACATGCAGCTTCAGCTTCCACGCATAGGTGACTTTCTGGGCATTCTCGGCCACGATCTCGGCCGGCAGGGGCTGCTTGCCGTTGTAGTTGTTGATCAGCCCGTCCAGCACCACGGCGGTATCCTCACCCGGCACATGGTCGATGATGATGTCGGGGGCAATAAAACCATCGTCGGCGCCCTTGACGACGGTCTTGCAATGCCAGACCTCGGCCGCCGCCGGCCCGGCCAAGACAAACGCAGCCGCGACGGCTGCCATGGTGGAAAAAGCTTTCATCCTGCATTCCTCTGTTCAATCGTCGCCAAACTGACGCAACGGCATTTGCGCGGCGGGAAAGTCTGGCGGTCCGCAGGCCGCCGGCAGGATTCAAGACTTTGAAGAATCACACATAACACCCCATCCGTCCGGCAAGGATGGGGCAGCCCTCACGTTTCTGTCAACCTGAACTCGGCGTGCAGCAAACACGCCTCCCGCGCCATGCGCGGCACCGGGATCAGCGCTTGTGCAGCTTGCAGCGGCCAGTGGCCTCATCAGGGCTGTTGGCATAGCCAAGCGCCTTGCCCGAGACCTTGGCGGAAAGCCCATCCTTGCGGATGGTCAACCGGTAGGCCTGATTGACCATCTGGCCGCTGACGTCCTTCATGCCGTCCAGCCGCCAGGTGTAGGTGACGCGGGCCTTGTTGTCGGTCTCGACCTTGGCGGGGATGGGGTTGCCCTTGTAGTGCTGGATCAGAGGGTCAAACACCAGAACCTCGCCGCTCTCGACATCATGGGTGATCGCAACCTGCGCCGGCAGCCAGTTGCGGTTGGCCTCCTGTTCGGGGAATGCGCATTCATAGACATTGGCGGCCAGAGCCGGCGCCGCCGCAAGGCCCGCCGCAAAAGCAAGGGCCAGCGTCGCAATCATCTTCATCGGAAATTCCCCTTGGGCGTGGTTGTCATTTCTGTGCGGTGCAGGTGACTTCAGAGCGGAACTGCGGCTTGCGGCGCGGCAGGTTCCACGAGACATTGGTGGTCAGGGCGCCGCTTCCGTCGGGCCGGATCGTCAGGCGCTGGAACAGCGTGGCCTTGCCATAGCTGGTCACCGATTTCCCGTCGTTCGGCAGATCCTTCACCGTCCATATGACGGTCTGGCGCCGGTCGCTCCAGGTTTCAAGCTGGCCGATCGCCGGACCGTTGGAGACCTTGCGCGTCAGTTCATCCTCGACCCGGACCTTCCAGAGGCGGTAGTCGATGGTCACCTTCATGGTGCCGGGCTGGTAGAAGCTGTTGCTGCGCTGTTCGACAACACAACGGAAGGTCCGCGTTTCCGCCTGCACCAAAGGCGCAGACAGCCCGATCAGCACCGACGCAAGCACCCATGCGTTCCTGATACCCACGACACCCTCTTACCCGTTCCGGCCGCGATGTTCAGCCGTATCGCGGGGACCCGTCAAGAGCCGCTTATCCAAATGCGCTGCCCGGCCAAAAGAAATGCAGCCGTGACGGCTGCGATGGTGGAAAAGGCCGTCATCCTGCATTCCTCTGTCTGATCATCGCCAAACGGACGCAACGGCATTTGCGCGGCGGTAAGGTCTGGCGGCCCGGCAAGGCCGCCGTTTGGGGATCATTTCTGCGGCGTGCAGGTCACGTCTGAGCGGAGTTGCGGCTTATTCTTGCGACTATTCAGCCCGATAACCCCCGTCAGAACACCCTTTCCGTCGGGCCAGATGGTCAGGCGCTGGATAATCGTCGCCTTGACATAGCCTGCGATCGTCTTCGGATCACTGGGTATGCCCGTCACGGTCCAGACAATCGTCGTGCGCTTGCCGTTCCGGGTCTCGACCTGGCCGGCGACCGGGCCACCATGGACCTTGCGCGTCAGCTCATCTTCGACCAGCACTTTCCCGCGGTAGAAATCGGCGGTCAACCGCACCGTCGCGGGCTGGTAATAGCTGTTGCCACGGTCCTTGACGACGCAACTCAAGGTCTCGGTTTCCGCCAGTGCCGGCGGCGCAACGAAGCCCGCCAGCAGCGCCGCGGCCAGAAGGCCGCGCTTCACATTCATTCCCACCCGCACGGCAACTCCTTACCCTGTATGGGAAAGAAGTTCAGCCGCGCCGGGCGGGACTGTCAAGGCGCTTCGGCGGGCGCTCAGCCCAGTTCGCTGCCCGGCTGGGCCGAATGGGTCAGCAGCCCCATCACATAGCCCGCGACCGAGCGGAAGGACACAAGGGTAAAGCCGCCGTCCTGCTGCCAGAGCGCCGCCGCCACCTGTGCCGCGCGCGAACGGCGCAGTTCCCCGGGTTCCAGCGTGGCGAAATCGACCGGCATCAGCTTGGCCAGCACCTGCGCCGCCTTGTCGCCCTCGATGCGGAAGACCGCTCGGGCGTCGGACACATCGACGGCAAGGTGATGCGCCCCGCCCATCGCGCCGGCAATCGCCGCCAGCGCCGCCGCCACGCCTTCATAGGGCAGGATCAGCAGGTATTCGTCCGGGCTCATCCAGCCGGCGGCACTGGCGCCACTGGTCACGATGCGCCGGGGCGCGGGCACGGCGCAGCCGGTGGCGGCCTGAATGGCCGGGCCAAGGCCCGCGACATCGGGTTTGGCGCGCAGGCTGATCATGCCCAGAGGCCCGATCTCACGGATAGCAGCAAAGCCCTCGAACCGGGCGCCCGACAGGGGGGAAACCGCCTCAGACATCGTTCCGTGCTCCTTCCTTGTCATAGAAGACCGGATCGACGACGCGCGCCTTGACCGTGCCGCCCTCCATCCTGGTGAACTCCACCACCTCGCCCAGGCGGTCCATGCCGCCGCGGATCAGGCCCATGGCGATGCCGCGCTTCACCGTCGGGCTGTGGTAGGTCGAGGATACGCGGCCTTGCGTGTTGCGCTGGCCGTTGGGGTTGTGCCCCTCGGCCGGAATATAGGCGCCGTCGGGTATGACCGAGCCGTCAAGCGTTTCGAAACCCGCCAGCTTCCAGCGGTCGGGGCTGGCCAGATACACCCGCTCCTGCCCGCGCTTGCCAAGGTAATCGGCCTTCTTCTTGGAAATCGCCCAGCCCAGGTTCAGGTCTTGCGGAATGACCGTGCCGTCGGTTTCGTCGCCGATCATGATGAAGCCCTTCTCGGCCCGCATGACGTGCATCGCCTCGGTGCCATAGGGCATCACGCCGAACTCGGCCCCCGCCGCCATCAGCGCCTGCCACAGCGCAAGACCGTGGCCGGCGGGCGTAGCGATTTCATAGCTCAGCTCGCCCGAGAACGAGATGCGGTAAACCCGCACCGGCAGCCCGGCCAGCGTGCCGTCGGCAAAGCCCATGAAGGGCAGCGCCGCCTTCGAGACATCCATCCCGCCCAGCTTTTCCAGCACCTTGCGGGCATTGGGGCCGGCCACCGCGATCTGGGCATATTGCTCGGTCACATTGGCGGTATAGACCTGCCAGTCCCACCATTCGCACTGCAGCCAGTCTTCCATCCAGCCATGGATGCGGTCCGCCCCGCCCGAGGTGGTATGGCACAACCAGCTGTCTTCGGACAGGCGTACAACCACGCCGTCATCCGACAGAAAGCCCTGCTCGTTGCACATCAGGCCATAGCGGCACTTGCCCACCGGCAGGCTGGACATGACATTGGTGTAAAGCATGTCCAGGAAACGGCCGGCATCGGGCCCCTTGACGATGATCTTGCCCAGCGTCGAGGCGTCCAGCATCCCCACATGGGCGCGGGTGTTCAGAATCTCGCGGTGAACCGCCTGTTCATGGCTTTCAGCGCCGCGCGGATAGCAGTAGGGCCGGCGCCACAGACCCACGGGTTCCAGATAGGCGCCGTTCGCCTCATGCCAGCCATGCATCGGGGTGCGGCGCAGGGGCTGGAAGATCTCGCCCCGCGCCTCACCCGCCAGCGCACCGATGGTCACCGGGGTATAGGGCGGGCGGAAGGTGGTGGTGCCGACCTGCGGAATCTGTTCACCCAACGCATCAGCAAGAACGGCCAGACCGTTGATGTTGCTCAGCTTCCCCTGATCGGTCGCCATGCCCAAAGTGGTATAGCGCTTGGTATGTTCGACCGAGGTATAGCCCTCACGCGCGGCAAGCTGCACGTCCGAGACTTTCACGTCGTTCTGATAGTCCAGCCACATCTTCATGCGCAGCGCCGGGCCGGCCCCCTGCGGCATGACCCAGACCGGCGCCATCGGCGCTTCGGCCACCACCGCGGCCGGCACCACCGCCCCGCC
>JACZKR010000302.1 GCA_014859945.1 Paracoccaceae bacterium
GTAATAGGCCGGGGCCGAGGCGCCCAGCCCGATCACCGGTACCGCCAGCCGCGCCGAAAGCGCCACCACGCCGCTATGGCCGCGCAGGCCGGCCGCCAGCAGCGGGTGGCGGGCCAGCGCGGCGGGCGACTGGCCGGCAAAGGCCGGGTCTTCGGCAAAGGCCGCTTCCAGCAGGCAATCGGCGGTCTGCGCGGTCAGCTGATCGACGATGGCCTGCGCCAGCGTGGCCGCATCCGGTGCAAACCGGTCACCCGCGCCGGTGCGGCGCCGCGCGATCAGCGTCAGCGCCTTTTCGGCCGCCGCCCCGTCCCAAGCATCCAGCCGGCCCAGGACGTGGCTGGCATCCGAAGGGGTGACGCCCGAGATCATCACCAGACCGCGCGCCACCAGCCGCTCCAGCGCCGCGACCTCGATGCGGGTGGTCAGGGCCTGCGCCATCGGCATCGGCCGGGTGATCCGGGCCAGAACCGTCGCCTCGCGCGCGTTCAGCCCGCCGGCTTGTCCGCCCATCGGCACCACGAAACGGCCGTCGAACTCGCCCGCCGTCTCAGTAGCCAGCGCCCGGTCCAGCGCCGCATGCACCATCTCTCCGGCCTCGGTCGCCAGAAGTGAAACCGGCATCAGCCGCCGGGGCCCCAGCCGCAGCCCGCCGGTCAGACCGGCCGTCTGCAGATGCACCTCGCTGTCGCCGCCCAGACCCCAGGTGCGCATCGCCACCGCCTCGACCATGGTGCGGAAGCCGCCCACTTCGGCGCCCTCCGGGTCAATCTCGGGCAGGCCGCCCTTCAGAAGCGCGATGTCGGTCGTCGTGCCGCCGATGTCCGACACCAGCGCATCCTGCGCGCCCGTCAGCCAGCGCGCCCCCACGATCGAGGCGGCGGGGCCCGACAGGATGGTCTCGATCGGCCGTTCGCGCACCATGGCCGAGGAAATCAGCGCCCCGTCACCCCGCACCACCATCAGGGGTGCCGCAATGCCGGCGGCGGCCAGATGCCGTTCACAGGCCGCGACCAGCCGGTCGATCATGCCGATCAGCCGGGCGTTCAGCACGGCGGTCAGCGCGCGCTTCGGGCCATTGAGATTGGCGGAAAGTTCGTGTGAGCAGGTGACGGGCCGCCCCGTCATCCGCCTGATCAGGTCGCGCGCCGCGATCTCATGCGCGGGGTTGCGGGTGGCAAAACGCGCGGCGACGGCAAAGCCCATCACCTGTTCGGCCAGCGCGGGCAATTCGGCCTCAAGCCGCGCCAGGTCCAGCGCGGCGGCCTCGGTTCCGGCATGGCTGTGGCCGCCGTCCAGGAGGATCACCGGATCGCCCTTCAGCGCCTCGGTCAGCCCACCGCGTTCCAGATCGCCCGCGTCAAAGCCGATGAAGACCAGCGCCACCCGCCCGCCCTGACCTTCAACCAGCGCGTTTGTGGCCAGGGTGGTGGACAGCGACACCAGCGCAATCTCATCCGCCCGGACGCCAGCGGCGGCCAGCGCCGCATCGGCGGCCCGTCCGATTCCCAGCGCCAGATCGGCCCGCGTGGTCAGCGACTTGGCCTTGCCCAGCACGTTCTGCGCGGCATCGTCCACGATCACGGCATCCGTATAGGTGCCGCCGGTATCCACCCCGAGGAAATAGGCCATGCCCGAACTCCGTCCTGTGCGCCAGGCTGCATAGCCTGCCCGCGCGCCAAGGTCAGCCCCATGCCGACCACGGCAGGCCGGTTCACGACGCCGGAACTGGGAAAGCGCAGATATCAGCGCCGTTTGCGCCGGTGGCTGGGCGGAATGCCGGCAAGTTCGCGGTAATGCGCGACGGTCCGGCGGGGCAGACGGATGCCGGTTTCCCGCTCAAGCGCCGCGGCCAGCGCGGCATCGGTCAGGGGATGGGCCGCATCCTCGGCGCCGATCAGGCCAAGCAGGCGGTGGCGCAGCGCCGTGGCCGACAGCGTCGGCGCCTCATCCCCGCTGGCGCGGCCGCCGGCGAACATCTGGCGCAGCCACCAGGTGCCGCGCGGCGTATCAAGGCTGGCCCCGGCGACGGTCCGGCTGATGGTGCTTTCGTGCAGGCCAAGCGCCTCGCCGATCTCGGCCATGGTCATCGGCATCAGCGCGGCTGGCCCGATGGTCAGCGCCGCCTGCTGCCGCGAGGCAATCTCGCGCCCGACGCGCAGCAGTGTGGCATTGCGCGCCGCCACCGCCTGTTTCAGCGCCTGCGCGCGGGCCAGCGCCTGATCGTCGCCCCCTTCGGCCCGGCGGACGGAAACCGTGGGCAGGGCCGACCGGTTCAGCGCAATCTCCCACCCGCCATCGGCGGTGGTTCGTGCCACCAGATCGGGTTCGCGCACCGCAACGGCCGGCCCCGGCCCGGCAAAAAGCGTGCCGGGCTTGGGGTTCATCCGGCGGATCAGGCGGAAGCGGGCGGCTACATCCTCGGCCGTCAGCTGTGCCAGCCGCCCCAACCGCCCGAATTCGCCTTGTGCCAAAAGCGGCAGGTGATCCAGCACCGCCTCCATCGCCGGGTCCAGCAGGCCCGCCTCGCGCGCCTGAATGCGCAGGCAATCGGCAAGGTTTCGGGCGAAAAGCCCGGCCGGTTCAATGGTCTGCAGCTTTTCCAGCACCGCCGTGGTTTCCGGGACCGAGGCCTGAAGATCGGCCGCCACCGCTTCGACCGGACGGCCCAGCCAGCCCGAGGGCTCCAGCGCCTCGGCCAGCGCCTGCGCGATCCGGTGCGCGCGGGGCGACAGCGACAGCCGGGCAATCTCGGCCGTCACATGGGCGGCAAGGCTGGGGGCGGCCGCAGCGGCCAGATCGGGGTCAAGCCCGCTGCCGGCAAACGCCCCGCTCCACCGTGGCAGCCAGTCGCCGGGCAGGGGCGCCACCCGTTCCAGCCGCAGATGCGGGTTTGCCGCCGCCTGTTCTTCCAGATACAGCGTCAGCCCCCCGGCATCGGTGCGCAGGATGCCGATGGCGGCCTGAAGGCTGGGGTTCAGCTCAAGCCGCATGCTTTGCGAGATCTGGATGCGCGGCCGATGCGTCATGGCGCCAGACTACGGCGGTGCCGGCCGGCAGGGAAG
>JACZKR010000303.1 GCA_014859945.1 Paracoccaceae bacterium
GCTGCGGCCAGCCGCGCACGGTTGCTCTGCCCCTGCCCCGGCCCGCCGCGTTGCTGATCGGGTCGCGCGACCCGATCACGCTGGCGCAGGTCGCAACCCTTGTCGCGGCGGCGCCCGGACTGGCCCGCGTTTCCGCCCCCGATGGCCTGCCCGATGCGCCGGCCCCCGATGCGGCGCTGGCTCTGCTGCAGGCAACCGCCGGCACGGGCCTGCCAGCGGATCAGGTTGGCGCCCGGCTGGCCCGCGCCTTCGCCGATGGCTGGGTGACGGGCCGCAAGGCACTGGTCCTGACGGGGGGAGAGACGGCTGCGGCGGTGCTGGCGGCGCTGGGGGCCGACCTTATGCAGATCGAAGGCCAGGCCCTGCCGGGACTGCCGGCCGCGCGCGCGCTGGATTTTCCCTGCGCGCCGCTTATTGTCACCAAGTCCGGCGGTTTCGGCACGCCGGACACTTTGTGCAGATTGCTGGGTGAAGTCGGAATGGACGCGGGGCAAGCGGGATGAACAGGACAGCGGCAGCAGACGCGACGCGCGGCCTTTCGGGCGATGAGCGGCCGAAATCCATGCTTCTGTCAGAAGTGGTCTATGACCGCATCCGCCGCGCCATCGAGCAGGGCGAATATGCCGAAGACGCCCGCCTGCCCGGTGAAAATGCGCTGGCCGAACAGTTCGACGTCTCGCGCCCCGTGGTGCGCACGGCGTTGAAACGGCTGCGGGATGAGGGGTTCGTCACCTCGCGCCAGGGGTCGGGCAGCTATGTCAGCGTGCCCGTCACGCCCAAGCCGCTGGCCTTCCAGCCGCTGGAAACCATCGCCGACCTGCAGCGCTGCTATGAATTCCGCCTGACCATCGAACCCGCCGCCGCCGCCCTTGCCGCCACCCGGCGGGGTGAGGCCGATCTGGCCGAGATCGGCAAGCTGCTGCAGCTGATGCGCGACGCCACCGAACGGCGCAGCCACCGTGAAGATGCCGACTTCGGCTTTCATCTGGCGATCACCACGGCGGCGAACAACCAGTATTTCGAAACCTCGATGCGGGCGCTGCGCGAACATATCGCGGTCGGGATGAAGTTTCACGGCCTGTCGCTGCAGACCGTGCGCGGCGGGCTGGACCATGTGCTGGACGAACATGCCGCGATCCACGACGCCATACGGCGCGGCGATGCCGAAGCGGCCCGCGCCGCCATGGCCAAGCATGTCAGCGGGTCGCGCGACCGGCTGTTCGAGGGCCGGCTTCTGGACCTGTCTTCGCCCCGTTAGGCGTGGGCGTCAGTTCGCGCCCCGCACAACGGCAGCCAGATCTATCGGTTCATCCTTGTCTTCCGGCGCCCCGGGTTCTTCCTTGGGCTGTTCTTTCGCCGGGGGCTGGACCAGAAGCGGAAGCAGTTCCGCGCCCGTCGCCGATTTCCCGCTGGTTTCAACAGGCTCCCGCCACGAAAGCGTGTCGAAACCGCCGCAGTTGTCACAGATCGGCGCCCATTCGCTGTGGATGGCCTGACACTTGTCGCAGCACCATTGCGGCCCGCGCGGCGCCACCAGCGCCCGCGCCAGCCAGCCGCGCACCACGGCATCATCGGCGCCCTCACCACGCTCAACCGCCGCCATCACGGCCAGCGCCCGCTGCGTGGGGTGGCGCGTCGGCATGTCGCCCAGCGCGCGGCGCGCGGCGGGAAAATCCTCGGCCGCGACGTTCAGTTCGGCCATCAGAAGCCGGGTCTCGTCATGGTCGGGGTGAATCGCGGCCAGCGTGGCAAAGCGCTTCAGACGGGCCGCCGGAGTTTCTTCAGGTTCTATCTCGGCGAAGGCGGCGGCAAGATCGGGGTGAGGCTGCCCCTCCCACGCCTTGCGCAGGACGCGGGTCGCGCCCTTGCGGTCACCTTTCAGGGCCAGACTGCGGGCCGCCATGGCCGCCGCCGGAATCAGGTCGGGCGACTTGCGGTTGGCTTCAATCGCGGCCTCGCGCGCCTCGATCGGAGCGTTTTCGTCAAAGACCACGCGTGCCTCTTGCAGGGCCAGAACGGCATCACGGCGGCGATAGACGTCTTTCGGCAGCGCCCCGGCTTTGAGCTTGGCGCCCAGCGTCGCCCGCGCGCCCTTCCAGTCGGATTTGCCCGATTGCAGATGCAGAAGGATGTCCTGCGTCGGCGCGTGCTTGGGCTTCAGCGCAAATGCCTTCTCGGCCAGCGCCAGCGCGGTGTCGGTATCGCCCGCCTCAAGCCGCTGTTTCATCAGCCCCTGAATGGCGACAAAGCGCGTCTCATCGTGTTGCAAGAGGGCGCGCCAGGCGGCTTCGGCCCGCGCGCCGTCACCCGCCACCTCGGCCGCCTGCGCGACGATCAGGTTGGTCAGTTCGGGCTTGCCCAGAAAGCGCTCGGCCCGTTGGGCGCGCATCAGGGCCAGCCTCCCTTCGCCCGCCGCCAGAGCGATATGGGCGTCGGCGATGGCCTGATAGCCCTTGCGTTCACGGTTGCGGTCGAAATAGCGCGAGATGGCGGTTTCGTCGCCGTTCAGAAAGCGCAGCGTCGCCACGATCAGCCCGACCAGCTTCATCAGCAGCCAGACCAGCGCCACCAGAACCAGCGCACCGATCACCGCGACCAGCGGCGACAGGGTGAATTCCCAGCCCGCGATCTGCAGAAGAAGGCCATCCTGCAGGTCCAGCAGCATGCCGGCGCCCAGGGTCAGCACCGCGACAAAGGCGACGAAAATCAGGATCTTCAGCAGCGACCACAGCATGTCAGCCCCCGATCCGCGCCGAAACCTCGGCCATGGCGGCAAGCGCGGCCTGCCGCGCCTCGGCCCGCGCGACCCAAGGCTGTATGGCGGTCTTGCCGGCATCGGGCAGGGCCTGCACCTCGGCCAGGGCCGCCGCCAGATCGCCCGCCTGCAGCGCAGCTTCGGCGCGCGACAGGATTGCGTCGGGGTCGTCGCCTTCGCGGGGGGTCAGGCTGCGGGCGCCGGTCTGGGTCTTCAGGAAACTGCCGATCCGTTCCGACCAGGTGGCGCCCATGACGGCCTGCAGCGCGGCCTCAAG
>JACZKR010000304.1 GCA_014859945.1 Paracoccaceae bacterium
CCAGACCGGCAAGGTGGTGGCGCCGCAGCTTTATGTGGCGGTCGGCATCTCGGGCGCGATCCAGCACCTTGCGGGGATGAAGGATTCGAAGGTCATCGTCGCCATCAACAAGGACGAAGAAGCCCCGATCTTCCAGGTCGCAGACTACGGACTGGTGGGAGACCTGTTCGCAATCGTGCCGGAACTGACCGCGAAACTCTGATCCCTGACCCGTGCAGGGACATTGAAACGGGCGCCTTCGGGCGCCCGTTTTCGTTGCTCAGCCAGCCGCCATCGTGGCGGCAACGGCGCTTTTCCAGCGGGCATAGCGCGCCTCGCGCGCGTCTTCGGGCATCGCCGGGGCAAAGCGGCGTTCCAGCGCCCAGCTTTGCGCGAAACCCTCGGGTCCGGGGCAAAGGCCGGCCCGCCAGCCCGCCAGCCATGCCGCGCCCAGGGCCGTCGTCTCGGTCACCACGGGGCGGTCCACCGGGGCGGCAAGGATGTCGGACAGGAACTGCATCGCCCAGTCGCTGGCGGCCATGCCGCCATCGACGCGCAGCACGCCCTGCGCCGGGGCGTTCCAGTCGGCGCGCATCGCCTCAAGCAGGTCGCGGGTCTGGTAGCCCACGCTTTCCAGCGCCGCCCGCGCCAGTTCCGCCGGACCGGAATTGCGCGTCAGCCCGAAGATCGCGCCCCGGCAGTCGGGCCGCCAGTAGGGTGCGCCAAGCCCGGTGAAGGCCGGGACCAGCAGCACCTCCTGCGCCGGGTCGGCGGTTTCGGCCAGATGCTGGGTTTCCGATGCGGCGCGGATGATCTTCAGCCCGTCGCGCAGCCATTGCACCACCGCCCCGGCAATGAAGATCGAGCCTTCCAGCGCATAGGTGGTGCGGCCGTCCAGCCGGTAGGCGATGGTGGTCAGCAGGCGGTTCGACGAGGGCACCCTGTCGGCCCCGGTGTTCAGCAGCGCAAAGCAGCCGGTGCCGTAGGTCGATTTCATCATTCCGGGCTGAAAGCAGGCCTGCCCCATGGTTGCCGCCTGCTGATCGCCCGCGACGCCGAGAATGGGGATTTCACGCCCCAGCAGATCGGCCCGCGTCTTGCCGAAATCGGCAGCGCAGTCGCGCACCTCGGGCAGAAGGGCCATCGGAATGTCCAGAAGCGCGCAGATATCGGCATCCCATCGGTTTTCCCCGATGTCGAACAGCAGCGTCCGCGCGGCGTTGGTGGCATCGGTTGCATGGACCTTTCCGCCGGTCAGGTTCCAGATCAGCCAGCTGTCCACCGTGCCGAAGGCCAGTTCGCCCCGCCTGGCGCGGTCGCGGGCGCCGGGCAGGCTGTCGAGCAGCCATTTCAGCTTGGTGCCCGAGAAATAGGGGTCCAGAAGCAGGCCGGTCCGGGCGGTGATCATCGGCTCATGCCCGGCCGTTTTCAGTTCGGCGCAGATGCCGGCGGTGCGGCGGTCCTGCCAGACGATGGCGGGATGCAGCGGCTTGCCGGTGGCCCTGTCCCACAGAAGCGTGGTTTCGCGCTGGTTGGTGATGCCGATGGCGGCAATGTCCTGGGCGCCGATGCCGGCCTTTTCCACGGCGGCCCGCATGGTGGCGGCGACGCTGGCCCACAGGTCGGCCGGGTCATGTTCCATCCAGCCGGGGGCGGGGTAATGCTGGGTGAATTCCTCTTGCGCGCTGGCGATGGGGCGCAGTGCGGCATCGAACAGGATCGCGCGGGATGAGGTGGTGCCCTGATCAATGGCAAGGATATGGGACATGGCTGGCCTTCCGGGCGGCGTTGGGACGGTCAGCCGCACAATCGCCGGGCGGGGGCCGCTTGTCCAGCGACGGATGCCTGCCGATGATCGGAAATCCGGCATTTCCGGTTTTGCCTTGCCGCGAAAATCAGAGTATTCGCAGAAAGGCGCGCGAAACCGAACGCATGCAATCCGGCCGGGCAGGGGACAAGATGGCACTGAGCATCCGTCAGAACGAAATCGTCGAGCTTGCCCGCGCCGAAGGGCGGGTGCTGGTGGACGATCTTGCGCAGCGGTTCGAGGTGACCTTGCAGACCATCCGCCGCGATCTGGGCGATCTGGCCGAGGCCGGGCTTCTGGAGCGGGTGCATGGCGGCGCGGTGCCGCGCGCCGGTGCGGTGAACCTGGGCTATGAGGCACGGCGGCGGCTGAACGCCGAGGCGAAGGCGGCGATTGCCGCGGCCTGTGCGGCGGCCATTCCCGAAAACTCCAGCCTGATCCTGAACCTTGGCACCACGACCGAGGCGGTGGCGCAGGCGCTGATCAACCATGCCAACATCACCGTGGTCACCAACAACATGAACGTGGCCAATATCCTGCTGGCCAATCCGGGGTGTGAGATCATGGTGGCGGGCGGTGCGCTGCGCAGGTCCGACGGTGGCCTGACCGGAGAGCTGACGACGCAGTTCTTTGAACAGTTCAAGGTGGATTGCGCGGTGATCGGGGCATCGGCGCTGGATGAGGACGGCGACCTTCTGGACTTCGATCTGGCCGAAGTGCGGGTCAGCCGTGCGATCCTGCGGCAGGCGCGGCGGGTCTTTGTGGTGGCCGATCATTCCAAGCTGGGCCGCCCGGCGCCGGCGCGGATTGCCAGCCTGTCCGAGGTGGATACCATCTTCACCGACCTGCCGCTGCCCGAGGCGCTGATGCGGCGCTGCACCGAATGGGGAACGAAGGTGCAGGTCTGCCGTTAGGGCCGCCTTCCGAGAGATCAGGCGATGTCCTTCAGCAGGGGCAGCATCAGTGCGAAAAGCTCAGCCTGGGATGAGATGGCGCAGCGCGCGTAAAGCTGCTTGCGAAAGACCTTGACCGTCTGCGGTGATACGCCCAGCCGCAGCCCGATCGAGGTGGTGGAGTGCCCCCGCAGGATCAGCAGAGCCACCTCGGCCTGCCGCGCGGTCAGGCGCAGGCCATGGGCGGCCTCGGCGGCGGTCACCAGGACGGCGGACAGATCCTGCGTGCCCGGCCCGTCCTGTGGCGCAAGGCCCGCCCAATGGCTTTCGGCCAGCGCGGCCACCACGGGTCCGATTCGCTGGCAGGCCTCGACCTCACGCGGGGAAAAGGCTTGCCCGGATGAGGCATCGCGGCCCAGACAAAGGTTCAGCGTCAGGCCGGGGCGGGGGTAGGCGATGAAGGTCAACTCATCAATCAGCGTGGTCTGCTGGTAATACTCGCGGAAATAGCGGCTGCGGGGAAAGGCGTCGGGCGCCACGTCCAGCAGGCGGTAAAGACCGGCAGGCACCCGGGCGCGATGCAGATCGTAATAAGGATCAAGCAGATAGGCGCCCGCCAGATAGGTCGTGTCGAGTTCGGCGAAAACCTGCGGCAGATCGCTTTGACGAAACAGAACCTGCGGGCGGCCGTGGTCGGAATAGGCCAGGATGATCAGGTTGTCGATCGCGGCGGCCTGCCGGAACCAGTGGTAAAGCGCCGCCTCGAAGCCCTTGCGGCCCAGCCGGCGGATGCATTCGGCCAGGGCCCCTTCGGCCGCGTTCGGAAGCGCCTCCATCTTACCCCTCTGGGGGTATATACCCCTGCGGCCAGTCGTTTCTAGCATGATAGCGCATTGCAGGGGGTATGGGCGAGCATGAATGCGCCAACGGTCGATATCCGGAACGCGGTCAAGCGCTATGGCACGGTGACGGCGCTGCACGGCGTCAGCCTGTCGATTGCTGACAACGAATTCTTCACGCTTCTGGGCCCTTCCGGCTGCGGCAAGACCACTTTGCTGCGGATGATCGCAGGGTTCGAGGATGTGACCGAGGGCGAGATTCTTCTGTTCGGCAAGGACATCGCCCGGCTGGAGCCGAACCATCGCCCGGTGAATACGGTCTTTCAGCACTACGCGCTGTTCCCGCATATGAGCGTCATCGACAACGTGGCCTTCGGTCTGAAGATGAAGGGCATGGCGCTGGCCGAACGGCGGGCGCGGGCGGGCAAGATGCTGGAGATGGTGCATCTTTCCGCCTTTGCCGACCGTCTGCCGGCCCAGCTTTCGGGCGGTCAGCAGCAGCGCGTGGCGCTGGCCCGGGCGCTGGCGCCCGATCCGAAGGTTCTCTTGCTGGATGAACCGCTGTCGGCGCTGGACCTGAAGCTGCGGCAGGCGATGCGGGTCGAGCTGAAGCAGTTGCAGGAAGAAACCGGCATCACCTTCATCTTCGTGACCCACGATCAGGAAGAAGCCCTGACGATGAGCGACCGGATCGCCGTTATGTCCGCGGGCCATGTGCAGCAGGTGGGCAGCCCGCGCGACATCTATGAGGCGCCGGTGAACCGCTTTGTCGCCGACTTCATCGGCGAGACCAATCTGGTGCCGGTGACGGTCGAGGCGGTGGCGGATGGCCGGGCCACGGTGCTTCTGCCCGGCGGGCACCGCATGTCCTGCGCGGCGGATGCCGGGATCGGTCCCGGGGCGCATCACCTTTCGGTCCGGCCCGAGCGGATGAACCTTGGCACCACCGGCGATCTTGAGGCGGTGGTCGAGCGGGTGGTCTATCTGGGCACCGACCTGCAACTGCACACCCATCTGGACGGCGGCCAGCCGCTGCATGTGCGGCTGCAGAACTCGGCCCGGGCCGATCTGCCGGCCCCCGGCGCCCGCGTTGCCCTGCAGATCGAGGAGGGCGCGGCGCGCCTTCTGGTGGACTGATGGCGGGCTTCCTTCCGAAATCGGGGGCGGAAAGCACCGGCTATCGCGGGCTGGTCGGCCCGCTTCTGCTGCCGACCTGGGTGATGGTGGGGGTGTTTCTGGTCATCCCCGTGGCGCTGATGGCGATCTATTCCTTTCTGACCAAAGAATTCCGCGGCGGCGTGATCTGGGATTTCACGCTGGCCGCCTATGACCAGTTCTTCTTCAACCGCGGGTTGTTCGGGGATGAACCGCCCAGCATCGAATGGACCTATATCGCCATCTTCTGGCGGTCGGTCTGGCAGGCCGGGGTGGCCACGCTGCTGTGCCTTGCGGTGGGGTTTCCGACGGCATGGTTCATCGCCACAAGGCCGGCTGCGCAGCGCGGGGTCTGGCTGTTTCTGGTGACGGTGCCCTACTGGGTGAACCTTCTGATCCGCACGGTCAGCCTGAAATTCCTGCTGCGCGACAACGGGCCGCTGAACGGATCGCTGATGTCGCTTGGGCTGATCGACGGGCCGCTGCCCCTGGTCAACACCGATCTGGCGGTGCAGCTGGGCCTGTTCTACAGCTACCTGCCCTTCATGGTGCTGCCGATCTATGCCGCCGTCGAGCGCTACAACTTCGCGCTGTCCGAGGCGGCGGCCGATCTGTACGCCAGCCGCTGGGTGACCCTGCGCGAAATCGTGCTGCCGGTGGTGCGGCCCGGCATCGTGGCGGGCTGCATTCTGGTCTTCGTGCCCTCGCTCGGTGCCTTTCTGGCGCCTGACCTGCTGGGCGGGGCCAAGACCTTCATGATCGGCAGTCTGATCGACGAGCAGTTCAAGGGCAGTCAGGGCAACTGGCCCTTCGGCGCCGCGGTGTCGATGATCCTGATGACTTTGGTGATGATCGTCCTGATCCTTTACGCCCGCGCGCAGGCCAAGGCGGAGCGGCGGTCATGAAGGGTGTCCGCCACTATCCCGGCTTTCTGGCCATGACCATCGGCTGCCTTGTGGTGCTTTATGCGCCGCTGATCGTGGTGACGGTCTATTCCTTCAACGGATCGACCTCGATCACGCAATGGGGCGGGTTTTCCTGGCGCTGGTATGCCGATGTCTTTACCGGGCCCGAAGCGCCGCGCTTTGCTGCGGCCGCCTGGAATTCCCTGACCATCGCGGTTCTGGCCGCCACGGCCGCCACGGCGATTGCCACGGCGGCAGCGGTGGCCATGGTGCGGGGCGGGCGGTTCCGTGGCAAGTCCGCGACCTTCGCCCTGATCAACCTGCCCCTGATGGTGCCCGAGATCGTGACGGCGGTTGCCACGCTGATCTTTTTCTCGGCGATCGGGCTGACCACCGGCTATCTGACCATCCTGATCGCGCATGTCACCTTCTGCATCCCCTTTGCCTACCTGCCCATCGCGGCGCGGCTAGAAGGGATCGAGTCCAGCTACGAACAGGCGGCGCGCGACCTTTACGCGACGCGGGCGCAGGCCTTCCGGCTGATCCTGCTGCCGCTGATGGCGCCGGGGATCATCTCGGGCTTTCTGCTGGCCTTCATCATCAGCCTTGATGATTTCATCATCACCAACTTCGTCAAGGGCGCCGGGATGGAGACGCTGCCGACCGCGATCTTCGGCTCGGTCAAGCAGGGCATCAAGCCGAACATCATGGCGATTTCCACCATGATGCTGGCGGTCTCGGTGCTGTTCGTCACGCTCAGCTACTTCATCAACCGCAGCGGGCAGAAGACCCGCGCCTGACCAACAAGGAGCCACCCATGAAACACCTTCTTGCCACCACCGCCCTGATCCTTGCCGCAGGCAGCGCCCATGCCGAGGGCAAGCTGTCGCTTTACCACTGGTTCGAATACATCCCGCAAGAGCTTCTGGACAAGTTCGCGGCCGAATACGGGGTCGAGGTGACGCTGGACACCTACGATTCGAATGAGGCGATGCTGGCCGCGCTGAAGGCGGGCAAGCTTGGCCAGTACGATCTGGCGGTGCCGGGCGACTACATGGTTGAAATCATGCGGGTGGATGGGCTGCTGGACAGCTTCACCCCCGCGGAACTGCCGAACTTCGGCAACATCGCGCCCGAATGGGTGGACGTGCCCTTCGATCCGGGCCGGGAGCATTCGATCCCCTATCAGTGGGGCGCAACGGCCTTTTCGGTGAACCGCGATGTCTATGATGGCCCCATCGACTCGCTGGGCGTCATCTTCACCCCGCCCGATGCGCTGAAGGGCAAGATCAACGTGCTGGACAGCCAGGGCGAGGTGCTTGCGCTGGGGTCGATCTTCCTGGGCATCCCGCAATGCTCGACCGACCGCGCGCAGTTGCAGGCGCTGAACGACATGCTGCTGGCAGCCAAGCCCGACTGGGCGTCGTTCGGGTCGGATACGGCGAAGGATGTGCTGGTGTCGGGCGATGCGGCGGCGGGGATGATCTACAACGGCTTCTCGGCCAAGGCGCGGGCCGAGGGGGCGAATGTCGAATATGCCTGGCCGAAAGAGGGCTATGTGGTCTGGATGGACAACGTGGTTCTGCTGAAAGACGCGCCCAACCGCGACAACGCCCTGAAATTCATGAACTTCCTGCTGGAGCCGGAAAACGCCGCGGCGGTGACGAACTATGCCGCCTATGCGGCCGGCGTGACGGGGGTAGAGCCGTTCCTGGACGAAGCCATCCGCACCAGCCCCGAAAACAACCCGCCCGAAGGCGCCCGAAAGGGGCAGTTCGTGCAGGCCTGCGATGAGGCCAGCCAGAAGATGTACGACGCCATCTGGACCAACCTCAAGAAGTGATCAGGCGGCAGGGGGCGGCCCGCCGCCCCCATCCGCCGGGAGGACCCATGAAGATCGCCCTGTTGCAGACCCGATCGCCCGCCGGCAACCGCGCGGCGGCGCTGGAGGCGCTGGTGCCCGCGCTGAACGCCGCCGGCGCGGCGGGTGCGGCGCTGCTGGTGACGCCCGAAACCTTTCTGCCCGGCTACAACGTGGCCGATCCCGCCCCCCTTGCCCTGACGCGGGCCGAGGCGCTGGAACTGGTGGCGCCGCTCTGCCGCGTGGCGGGCTGCGGGCTGGTTCTGGGCTATGCCGAGCGGGGCGAGGGTGTGACCCACAACGCGGCGCTGGCCGTCGATGCCACCGGCGCGGAACTGGCGCATTACCGCAAGATCCAGCTTTACGGCCCGCGCGAGAAGGCGCTTTACGCCGCCGGCGACGCCTATGCGACCTTTGCGCTGGGGCAGGTGACCGTGGCGCTTCTGATCTGCTACGACGCCGAATTTGCCCCCCATATCGCCGCGCTGCGGGGGCGGGGGGTGGGCCTTCTGTGCGTGCCGACGGCGAACATGATGCCTTTCACCCATGTCTCGCGCGCGACAATTCCGGCCAATGCCGCCAACGGCGCCATGACCATTGTCTATGCCAACTTCTGCGGCGCCGAGGGCGATCTGGCCTATGCCGGCCATTCGGTGATCGCCGGTCCCCATGGTGAGGTGGTGGCCGCCGCGGGCGACGGCCCGGCCCTGCTGATCGCCGAGATTCCCCAGCCCGACCTGGCCCGGCTTTATGATCCGGGTGCCGATTATCGCAAGGTGACCTGATGCCCAAGGACATGGCCCCGGCGCGCGATCCGCGCCACGATATCCTGTTTGAACCGGTGCGGATCGGCCCGAAGACCGCGAAGAACCGCTTCTATCAGGTGCCGCACTGCAATGGCGGCGGCTACCGCGACCCCTCGGCCGTGGTCGAGATGCGGCGCACCAAGGCCGAAGGCGGCTGGGGCGTGATCTTTACCGAGCAGACCGAGATTCACCAGACCTCGGAAATCACGCCCTTCATCGAGCAGCGCATCTGGGAGGACAAGGATATTCCCGCGCTGGCCCGCATGGCCGAGGCGATGAAATCGCATGGCGCGCTGGCCGGCATCCAGCTGGCCTATTCCGGCATCAACGGCCCGAACCTTTATACCCGCGAGGTGCCGCTGGCCGTGTCGCCCGGCCCGATCCTGACCTTCACGTCGGACCCGGTTCAGGCGCGCGCGCTGGACCGCGACGATATCCGTGACCTGCGCCGCTGGTTCCGCGCCGCCTTCCGCCGCAGTCAGCAGGCGGGGTTCGACCTGATCTGCCTTTACGGCGCCCATGGATTTGGCATCTTCCAGCATTTCCTGAGCCGCGCCACGAACCAGCGCAGCGACGAATACGGCGGCAGCCTTGAAAACCGCGCCCGCTTTGTCCGCGAGATCGTCGAGGAAGCACGGGAAGAGACGAAGGGCGAACTGGGCATCACCCTGCGCCTGTCGCTGCATGAAGGCGGGGCCCTGGGCTTTTCCAACGCCGAGGTGCGCGATTTCATCGAAATGCACCGCGACCTGCCCGACCTTTGGGATCTGGCGCAGGGCACCTGGGAGGCATGTTCCGGCACCTCGCGCTTCAAGGAGGAAGGCGCGCAAGAGGAACTGGTGCGCGGCATCAAGGCGCTGACCGACAAGCCGGTGGTGGGCGTGGGCCGCTTCACCAGCGCCGATGCCATGGTGCGGCAGGTCCGGCAGGGCATCCTTGATTTCATCGGCGCCGCCCGCCCCTCGATCGCCGATCCGTTCCTGCCGAAGAAGATCGAAGAGGGAAGGTTCGACGACATCCGCGAGTGCATCGGCTGCAACATCTGCGTTTCGGGCGACATGACCGGCGCGATCAGCCGCTGCACCCAGAATTCGGCCTTCATGGAGGAATGGCGCAAGGGCTGGCACCCCGAACGGATGCGGCCGAAGGGGGCGTCGGACAGCGTGCTGGTGGTGGGCGCCGGCCCGGCGGGGCTGGAGGCGGCGCATATCCTGGGCAAGCGCGGCTATCATGTGACGCTGGCCGAGGCGGGCACGGTTCTGGGCGGGCGGGTGGCGCGCGAACGCAAGCTGCCGGGGCTGGCGGCCTGGGGCCGGGTGGCCGATTACCGCACCGGCCAGATTGCGCCGATGCCGAATGTGGAAACCTACCTCGACAGCCGGCTGGGCGCCGATGACGTTCTGGCGATGGGGGCGCAGCATGTGGCCATCGCGACCGGCGCACACTGGCGGCGCGATGCGGTGGCACGGCTGCATCTGGCGCCCATCCCGACCGATCCGGCGATGCCGGTCTTTACCCCCGATGACCTGATGGCGGGTGAGGGGCCGACGGGCGGTCGCGTAATGATTTACGATGACGACCATTTCTACATGGGCTCGGTTCTGGCCGAGCTTCTGGTGGCGCGGGGCTGCACGGTGGACTTCGTGACGCCGGCGGTGAAGGCGGCGGAATGGACGCACAACACGCTGGAACAGGCGATCATCCAGCGCCGGCTGATGGAACTGGGGGTGACGATCCACGCCTCGAAAGCGCCCGAGGCGGTGCATGACCGGGGGGTGACGCTGGGCTGCACCTGGACGGGGCGCACCTCGGACCTGCCCTGCGATGCCGTGGTGATGGTCACCTCGCGCGTCGCCGATGACGGGCTTTATCAGGCGATGAAGGCGCGGCAGGCGGAATGGCAGGGGGCGGGTATCGCAAGCGTGCGGCTGATCGGTGATGCGGCGGCACCGGCGCCGATTGCCTGGGCGACCTATGCCGGCCGCCGCTATGCCGAAGAACTGGACATGCCCGACCGTGGCGATGCGGTGGCCTTCCGGCGCGAGATTGCCGGGCTTGATCCTGGGGCGTCGCTGTTGCCGGCGGGTTGAGGGGACTTCCGGGCTACGGCCGGATCTCTACCACCGTTCCGGCATCGGTGGCAGCCCAGATCTCGCGCATTTCGGCATTGGAGACGGCGATGCAGCCCGCCGTCCAGTCGCCCCGCAGCACCGTGCCGTCGGGCAGGGCGTTGGGCTGGCCGTGGATCATGATGTCGCCGCCCGGATCATAGCCGCCCGCCGCAGCCCGCGCCCGGTCGGCCGGCTGGGGGTAGTCCAGCCCCAGCGACAGGTGATAGGCCGAGCGGTCATTGCGCCGGTCGATGCGGAAGATGCCTTCGGGCGTCCGGCCGTCGCCTTGCCGCGCCTTGTCGCCCTCGGGCGAAAAGCCAAGCGCGACGCGGTATTCCCGAACAACCGTTCCGTTCTGCACAAGAATCATGCGCCGCGCGGCTTTTTCGACCACGATCCGCTCGATCTGGCCGGCCAAAGGCGGCAGCGGCGCCGGCGCCGGACGCAGATACAGCGCGGCCAGTCCCATCAGCATCAGCGCCAGAAGCGCCAGGCCCGAGAACAGCCGCGCCAGCCGCCGCATCATTGCAGATCAGCGAAGGCCTGCTGCAACCGCTCGACCGCCTTGGCGACCGTGGCGCGCGGGGTGGCCAGGTTGAAGCGCAGGAAGCTTTCGCCGCCCTTGCCGAAGGCCGCGCCGTAGTTCGTGGCAATCTTCGCGCCCTTCTGGACGCGGTTCACGAACTCGGTCGAGGCCATGCCGGTGCCGGCGAAATCGACCCACGCCAGATAGGTCGCCTCCAGCGGCATCGACGACAGGCCCGGAATGCTGCGGATTCCTTCGTCAAACAGTTTGCGGTTGCCGTCCAGATAGCCGGTCAGGGCATCGACCCAGGCGGCGCCTTCGGGCGAATAGGCGGCGGTCGCCATGATCACGCCAAAGGAATTGGGCGAGATGCCCATGGCCATCGTCCGGTCGGCAAAGCGCTTGCGCAGGTCGGGATCGGCGATGATCACGTTGCCGGTATGCCCGCCGGCAATGTTGAAGGTCTTGGTCGTGGCCGACATCATGATCAGCCGGTCGGCAATGTCGGGCGCGGCCAGGGCCATTGGAATGTGCCGGGCACCGGGCATCACCAGATCGTGGTGAATCTCGTCCGAGACTAGGATCAGGTTGTGGCGCTTGCAGAAATCGGCAACGCCGCGCAGCTCCTCGGCCGTCCAGACCCGGCCGCCCGGATTATGGGGCGAGCAGAGGATCATCATGGTCTCGCGCCCGGTCATCGCGGCGTCCCAGGCGTCGAAATCCATTTCGTAACGGTTGTTCACATTGGCCAGCGGCATCTCGGCCACCTCGCGCCCGGCGGCTTTGATGATGCGGGCGAAGGCGTGATAGACCGGCGTTGTCAGCACCACGCGGTCACCGGGTTTGGTGTAGGCGTCGATGCACATGGCGGTGCCGTGGACAAGGCCGTGGGTGGTGAAGATTTCGCTGCGTTCAACGGTCCAGCCGTGGCGATTGGCCATCCACCAGCGGATGGCGTCAAGGTAGTCGCCATCCTCGCCGAAATAGCCATAGATGCCGTGGGCGGCCATGCCCTCAACCGCGCGCTGCACGCAGGCCGGGGGGCGGAAGTCCATGTCGGCGACCCACATGGCAATGCCATCGGCCGCGGGCACGCCATAGATGCCCTCCATCGAATCCCACTTGACCGAATGGGTGCCAAAGCGGTTGATCGGTGTATCGAAGTCCATTTCCTGCCCGTCAGATGCTGCGTATATTATTCCAGATACATAAGTACGATCAGGAAATCATCCTGAATTATTGCGAAATATCGGGAATGTGTCCCAAGTAAATCGCACAACCCGGAACCTTGTTCTCTCATATCTTTGCGCTTCCCGCGGGTCCGCTTGCCGGTGCTGCCTCTTGCGTCATTTGCCCTTGCGCCGTAAATCCGCCTGATGATCCGGCCCATCATCCTTCATCCCGATCCGCGCCTCAAGAAGCCCTGTGAGGCGGTTGGCGACATCACGCCCGAATTGCGGGTGCTGGCCGCCGACATGCTGGAAACCATGTATGAGGCGCCCGGCATCGGGCTGGCCGCGCCGCAGGTCGGCGTGCTGAAGCGGGTGCTGGTCATGGATTGCGCCAAGGATGGCCCGCCCGAACCGATGGTGCTGATCAACCCGCGCGTCACCTGGGCCTCCGAAGACCTGTCGGTCTATGACGAAGGCTGCCTGTCGATCCCCGACCAGTATGCCGAGGTCAAGCGGCCGGCGCGGGTGCGCGTGGAATGGACCGATCTGGATGGCGCCGCGCAGGAACGCGACTTCGAGGGCCTCTGGGCGACCTGTGTGCAGCATGAGATCGACCATCTGGATGGCAAGCTGTTCATCGACTATCTGGGCCCGCTGAAGCGCCAGATGATCACGCGCAAGATGGAAAAGCTGAAACGCGAGCGGGCGCGGTCGGGGGGCTGATGGCGGTCCTGCCGATCCTGCGCTGGCCCGATCCGCGGCTTGAGGAACGTTGCGCGCCGGTGACGGGCGATGTCGCGGGTCTTGCCGCCGACATGCTGGAAACCATGTATGCCGCGCCCGGCCGGGGGCTGGCCGCGCCGCAAGTGGGGCAACTGATCCGCCTTTTCGTGATGGACACCACCTGGAAGGAGGGCACCCGCGCCCCGGTCGTCTGCATCAACCCCGCCATCACCTGGCGCGCGGCCGAGGTTCAGACGGGGCCAGAGGGCTGTCTGTCGATCCCGGGGATCGTGACGCAGGTGGCGCGGGCCAAGGCCATCCGCCTGCGCTGGACCGATCTGGCGGGCCAGGACCATGAGGAAATCCTGCAGGGTTTCGCCGCGGTCTGCGCCCAGCATGAATACGATCACCTCGATGGCATCCTGACGCTGGACCGCATCTCTCCCGAAGACCGGGCCGCGGCGGAACGGGCGCTGGCATGACGGCGCGCGCCTGCCTTCCCTGGCCCGCGCCGGTGCTGCGTCAGCCCGCCGCTGATGTGGGCGCGATCACCGATGAGGTGCGCGCGATCTGGGCCGACATGGTGGACACGATGGAGGCGATGCCGGGCTATGGCCTTGCCGCCGTGCAGATCGGTGTGCCGCTGCGGCTGGCGGTCGTCGATTGCTCGACCGAACGGGGGCAGGCGGTGCTGATGGCCAATCCTGCGGTGCTGCATGCCAGCGGCCAGTTCCGTGAGCATGAAGAGGCCAGCCCCAACCTTCCTGGCGTCTCGGCGGTCGTGCGCCGGCCGCGCGCGGTGACGGTGCGGTTTCTGAACGCGGCGGGGGTGTGGGAAGAGCGCGACTTTGTCAACCTCTGGGCCACCAGCGTGCAGCACCAGATCGACCATCTGGCTGGCCGGATGTATTTTGACCACCTGTCGCCCCTGAAGCGCAAGATGCTGATCGCCAAGGCAGAAAAGCTGCGGAGGCGCACTTGAAAATCATTTTCATGGGAACACCGGATTTCTCGGTTCCGGTGCTGGAAGCGCTGCATGCCGCCCATCAGATCCTCGCCGTCTATTGCCAGCCGCCGCGCCCGGCGGGCCGGGGCAAGGCCGACCGGCCGACGCCGGTGCATGCCCGGGCGCTGGAACTTGGCCTGCCGGTGCGCCATCCGGCCTCGCTGAAATCCGCCGAGGTGCAGGCCGAGTTTGCCGCACTTGGGGCCGATGTGGCGGTGGCTGTGGCCTATGGGCTGATCCTACCGCAGGCGGTGCTGGATGCACCGGCGCGCGGATGCCTGAACATCCACGCCAGCCTTCTGCCGCGGTGGCGCGGGGCGGCGCCCATTCACCGGGCGATCATGGCAGGCGATGCGCGGACCGGCGTCTGCATCATGCAGATGGAGGCGGGGCTGGATACCGGCCCGGTGCTGCTGCGCGAAGAAACCGCCATCGGCGTCACCGAAACCACCGCCGACCTGCATGACCGGCTGTCGCAGATGGGGGCGCGGCTGATCGTTCAGGCGCTGGAACGGCTGGGCGACCTGCATCCCGAAACCCAGCCTGAAGCTGGCGTGACCTATGCCGCCAAGATCGACAAGGCCGAGGCGCGGATCGACTGGACCCGCCCGGCGGTTGAGGTGGACCGCCAGATCCGCGGCCTTTCCCCCTTTCCCGGCGCATGGTGCGACATTGCAGGAGAGCGGGTGAAACTCCTGCGATCGCGTCTGGCCGAGGGCGCAGGGGCGCCGGGGCAGGTGCTGCACGGGCTGACCATCGCCTGCGGCAGCGGCGCGGTCGAGATCACCGAGGCGCAGCGTGAGGGCAAAAGGCCGGCCACATCGCGCGACTTCCTGAACGGTATCCGCCTGCCCGACCGGCTGGGCTGACGCCCGGCCATGGACAAGCCGCCGCGCAGTCCCCATATCTGGACCAGCGCGGAGGTGCGGCCATGGGCATCATTCTTCTGATCATCGTCGGGGCGGCGGCGGGCTTTGTCGCCACGCGGCTTTTCCGCTGGGAGGCCGACATTCCCACCACCATCGTCATCGGCATGGCCGGGGCGCTCTTGGGCGGGCTTGGCCTGCGGCTGATCATCACCATGGCGGGCTGGATGGCCGGTTTTGTCGGCGCCATCCTGGGCGCCGTCGCGCTGGTGTGGCTATGGCAGCGGTTCGGCCGCTGATCAGCCCAGACGTTTGGTAAGATCGGCCAGGCGGAAGGCCTTGCCGCCCGCGACGTCCCAGATATGGCGGCCCTGCCAGGCGGCAAAGATCAGCGCCGCCGCCTCACGCCCCTTGGTTCCGCCGCCCCGGCGCACCGCCAGCCCGGCCTCGACCCGGGTGCGCCAGCCCTCGGCGCGTTCGCGCAAGGCCTGATCGCGCAGGCTGGCCGACAGAACCGCAAGGCCGGGGAAGGGCAGGGCCTTGAGGTAACCTTGCGTGCCCTTCTGGGTGTCCAGCCCGGCCTGATCGACGGCGGCGTCCAGCCGGTCCCATTCCTGTGCCAGCGCCGCGCGGATCATCCCGTCGACCGTGCCATAGCGCTGTGCCAGCGTCACCGGCGCAAGGCCGGTGGCGCGCGACAGGTTGCCGAAGCTGACAGCCTTGTCGCCGCCATTGGTCAGCGCGTCGAGAACCTGAGCCAGAACCTGAGTGTCGGGAAGGGTGCGGGTGCGGGACATGGCGCCATGATGACCGGTTGTTCGGATATGGCAAGCCTCAGGCGGCCGAAGAATCCGCGGCGGGGCCGGATTTCCCGATCTGGTCGATCCGCCGCACCCCGGCGTGGCGGGCCAGCATGTCCTTGCCCTGCCGCGCCAGCCCGACCTCCTTGATGATCTCCCATTTGCGGTAATGCACGGTAAAGATCTCACGGTCCTTGGGCAGGGGTTCGCCGCGCAGGCTGCCGCCCAGGATGAAATGCTGCTCTTCGGGCAGGATGTTCCACTTCAGACCGGCGCGCTGGATCGCCAGCGGGAGGCTGATCTGGTCCAGATAGGGCCGCTTTCCCGGCACATCGGGGTGGGCGTCCAGCGTCTGGGCAATGTCCATCCAGACCTGGGGGAAGCTTTTGCCTTTGGCGTTGCGGTGCTGTTCGGGGAAACTGAACAGTCCGGACGAAAAATAGGGAATCCGCTCACGCTTGCCGGCCTGCCGCATCAGGCGGATGCGGTCCTGCGGAATCTCCATGCCGCAAGCGCTGTAGATCAGTTCCCAGGTCTTGCCGGTGCCCCAGACCATCGAGGCTGCGGGGGTCAGGCTGACATGGCCTTCCATCACGATATTCTCGACCCGGTTCGGCCGCAGGCACAGGATGTCACTGTCGAAAAACGCCGAGAATTCCGTATCGCGCGGTTCCAGCGTGGCCAGAAGCTTGTTGCCATGCGGATATTCGGGCGAAAACCGCCCCTCGACCCTGAAGGGCCGCACCTCACAGCCCATGCGAGCCAGGACTGCCTTCACATCGGGCGAAACGCTGTCGATCTTGGTATCGGGGCAGTAGCCCACCAGCGCCACGCTGTCGCCGAACTGTTCGCGCAGCGAGGCGGCCAGATGGCAGGCCATAAGCTCATACCGGGGCGGTTCGACGATGAAGAAGACGGTCAGACGAGGGGCCATGGCACCGGATCGCGGAAGGGAACACACCTGCCGACTATGGCGCAGGCCCGGCGGCCTGTCACGCCGCCCCAGCGCGAAAAGCACCGGCATTGTTACCAAAATCACGAAGAACGCCGCCGGGGTCATGTGCTTGGGCTTGCCGCCGGGCCCCTTCGCCCGCTAGATTCTGCCGCGCAGGCCCCGGCACCACGCCCGGAAGAACAAGGGGCCGCAAAGCGGGGCAGCCGTGGCAGCGACAAAACGCAAGGATCAGGCGGAACAGGCGGGGCGCCCGCGCGGGGCGTCCGACCTCTGGGGCACGGTGGATTTCCCGGTCAAGCGCCATGTCAGCCCGCACGGGCAGGTGACGGCGGTGTCGATGATGAAGGACGAAGGCCCCTTCGTCATCGAATGGGTCGCCCATCATCTGGCCATCGGCTTTACCGATCTGGTGGTTTACACGAACGACTGTTCCGACGGCACCGATGACATGCTGATCCGGCTTGAGGAACTGGGCCTTTGCCACCACCGCCGCAATGTCATTCCCGAAGGCATCCGCCCGCAACCCAGCGCGCTGAACTATGCGCAGGATGAACCGGTGGTGGGCCTGTCGGACTGGGTCATGGTGTTCGACGCCGACGAATTCCTGTCGATCCGCCATGGCGACGGTTCGCTGGATGCCATGATCTCGGCCGCGGTGGCGCAGGGGGCGAACGGCATTGTCGTGACCTGGCGCATCTTCGGATCGGGCGGCGTGGTGGACTGGAGCCGCGCGCCCGTGACCGAGCAATATCTGCTGGCCGCGCCGCAAAGCTGGAACAAGGGCTGGGGTGTCAAGACGCTCTTCAAGTTCGATCCCGACCACTGGAAGCTGGGCATCCACCGGCCGAAGATGAAGTCGAAATGGATCAAGACCGAATTTCCCGACAGCGTGAAATGGCTGAACGGATCGGGCCGCGAGATGGAGGACTATTTCAAGTTCCGCGGCTGGCGCTCGATCACCCGGACCGTGGGCTATGACTGGGTGCAGCTGAACCACTATGCGGTGAAATCGGTCGACAGCTATGCCATCCGCAAGATGCGCGGCAACGTGAACAACAAGAAAGACAAATACAACAGCGATTACTGGAGCTTGCAGGACCGAAACGAGGTGCGCGACGACACGATGCTGCGCTACAAGCCGCAGCGCGACGCGATGATCGCCCGGCTTCTGGAAGACCCGGTGCTGAACCGCCTGCACCATGCCGCCGTCGCCCGGGCCGAGGCACGGCTGGACGAATTGCGCCAGACCGAGGCCTACCACCTTCTGAAGGCCGATCTGGCCAGGGCCAGCCAGGTGCCGCTTAGCCAGATTGTCGCCAAGCCCCCCGTCGCCCGCGACAAGGAAAAGATCGCGGCGCTGATGTCGGACGTGGAAAAGCTGCGGGGGCAAAAGCAGAAGGAAGAGCGCAAGGAAAAGAACAAGGCCCCCAAGGAACCGGTGCCCGAGGCGCTGTATCTGGAAGGCCCATTGGATGCCGCCGCCGACCTGCCGATGGAGTACGTCGCCAATCACACGGTGAAACTGCCGCTGGATTATCGGGTGTTCACGGCAACCGCGCTGGACCAGATCGGCAAGTCCAAGTTCGAGCGGGTGCTGGCCCGCAAACTGCCGCAGATCGTGCCCAAGGGCGCGCGGGTGCTGGAAATCGGCTGTGCCGCGGGCTTTCTGGGCGTGCATCTGGCCAATTCGCGCGTCGACATCTCGGTCCGGCTGCAGGAAGACGACCCGGCGCTGCGGCAGGTGCTGGCGCGGGTCTGCAGCGCCAGCGGCCGCAGCGTGAACGACCGCTTCGACCTGCTGGACAGCCCGCTTGACCCCGATCCGGTGGCGGCGGCCGTGGCCATGGTGGCCGGCTTCGCGCCCACGGTGCTGATGCTGTCGGACCCGCGTCTTGGCCCTGACCGGCTTGCGGCGCTGTTGCCGCAACTGCCGCTTCCGGCCCCGCAGCAGATATTCCTGACCGGCCGCCTTCTGTCGCGCTGGCATCGTGACCTTTCCGGTGTAGCCGCCCTTCTGGGCGCGCTTGGATACCGGCCCGATTTCGACCTTGATCCGGTGCAGGCGCTGGCCTTCAGCGCCGCCCCCGATGAAGACGACAGCGAAGAATAGCTACGGCTGGACGGGGGCACCCCCTTCCGGCATTGTCCGCCATAACGAAACAACAGTGATCTGAGGCAGTTCCATGTCCACCCCGACCCGCCGCCCCGTCGCCTCGCTCTGGATCGGCGAGAAGCTGCATTACCTGAACCAGCTTTGCCTTCTCAGCCATGTGCAGCAGGGCCACCCGACCACGCTTTACTGCACCGACAAGGTGTCGAACGTGCCCGAGGGCGTCATCGTCCGGCCCGCGACCGAGATCATGTCGATCGACATGGATATCGTGCGGCAGACCTCGGAAAGCTTTCTGTCCAACGTCTTCCGCTACAAGATGATCCAGGCCACCGATGCCGTCTGGATCGACTGCGACGCCTTCTGCCACAAGCCCTTCCCCGACGAGATGACGCATATCTTCGCCGGCCACGGCTTTCGCGGGGCGCTGAACTGCGGCGTCGTCTATATTCCGAAGGATGGTGAGCTGATCCATCAGCTGCTGGACTATTACGAAAACCTGCCCGACGCGCCGGCATGGTTCAACAAGCAGCAGCGCAAGCGGATCGAAAAGCAGGACAGCCATCTGCCGCAGGCCGTCCGCATCTACAACGCCGAGCGTACCGCCTTCGGCCCGCAGGCCTTTACCTGGTTCGCCCAGCAGACTGGCGACTACGACAAGGCGCTGACGCCGGATTACCTTTACCCGGTGCCTTTCCAGCTGAACGACGTCTTCTATGATCCGCACGGCCGCGTCGAAGGGCATTTCACCGACAACACGCTGTCGGTTCACCTCTATACCAACGGCACCAAGCCATGGTGGCGCAAGAATCCGCCGCTGCCCAATTCCTATGCCGCGCGGATGTGCGCGCAGGTGGGGGTGGACCCGGCTCAGGCGCTTGAGGAATGAGCGAGGCCGAGGAAGAAGCCCCGCCCCGGCGCCGGCAAAAGCCGCTGCCTTCGACTCCCGAAGAGGTGCAGGCGCTGATCCGCCGCCAGAAGCGCAACCTGCGCAAATCCTGGGCCGAGGGCTATCTGACCGCCGTCTGCGCCATGCTGCGGCCGGGCGACCTTGCGCTGGACTGCGGGGCGAACATGGGGGTGGTGACCGAACGGCTGGCCGCCACCGGTGCCGATGTGATTGCGTTTGAGCCCGACCCCTACGCCTTTGCCACCCTGACGGCCAAATTCGCCGAGTTGCCCAATGTGACGCTGGTTCAGGCCGCCGTCGGCGTGGGCACCGGCACTGTCCGCCTGATGCGCGCCGACAACTTTGGCGAGAACCCCGAAGGCGCGTCGGTCAAAAGCACGATCCTCGATGGCGGGCGGCGAATCGATGCTGCAAACGCCGTCGAAGTGCCGCTGATCGACTTCCCCTCGCTGGTGCGTGAGAAGGTGGCGGCGCGTGGCGAGATTGCTTTCGTGAAAATGGACATCGAAGGCGCCGAGCTGGACATCCTTGAATACATGGAGCGCGAGACCCTTTTCGCGCAGGTCCGCTGCCTTGTGGCCGAGACCCATGAACGCAAGTTCAAGGACTTGCGCGACCGCTACCACAGCCTGCGTGAGCGGATTGCCGCCGCATGGCCCGGCGGAAAAGTGAATCTGGACTGGATATAGCCTGCGGTTGTGCGAAAGGCGGGTTGGCAGGCCTCTGCCGAAAAATTATGCTGCGCGCCGCCGTACCTCGCAGCAGAAGTCTTTCGCAGTTGCGGCATGAAAGAGATGGTTGTTACGTTCCGCCGGTATGAAGCCCAGGATTGATCCCGCGCGAACGAGGTAACCAGAAATGGCTAGAAAAACCAAGGCGATAGTCGAGAACTTTCCGGTGTACAAATTCTCTATCCAAGATGCAGGAATCACTTTCGAGTTCGCCGAGACGGGCACGCGGGTGCCCGAACGACCGGTGTTCTTTGTCGGTGTTGCGAAATCGGGCTCAACCCTGATGCACCGAATCGTCGAAGACATGTGCAGAACGCTGAACGACCGGCTGATCAACATCAGTGACACCTGCTTTGCCGCCGGCGTGCCCGAGCGCAAGATACCTGACGCAGTGCTGCCCGGCCTGCCCGATACCCGGCCGGCCTATTACTATGGCTTCCGCTGCATCGGGAACCTGACCAAAAGCGCCGCCTTCCGCACCTCGCCCAAGATCTACCTGATCCGCGACCCGCGCGATGCCGCCACCTCGCTGTTCTTCTCGATGCAGAAGAGCCACAGCCTGCCCAAAAGCGGCCGCACCGCCGAAATCATCAAGGAACAGCGCGAGAAGGCCAGCCAGATCGGCATCAATGAGTTCATCCTCAGCGGCAGCGCCGATTTCATCTTCACCGCGCTGGCCGAGATTCAGCGGAACCTCTGGCTGCCGGAATCCTACCTGTTCCGCTACGAGGACATCATCTTCGACAAGAAGAACTGGATCGAACGGCTTTGCGCAATCGCCGATCTGCGCCCGTCGGAAAAGCTGATCTCGGACCTGCTGGCCACGCATGACGTGGTGCCGAACAGCGAGAACCCCGACCAGCACATCCGGCAGGTCGCCCCCGGCAATTTCCGGCGCCATCTTTCGGAAGAAGCGCTGAACTACATTGAAAAGAAGTCTGAAAGCTACATGGCCGATTTCGGCTATAAGCCCGTGCGGGACGAAACGCCCGCCGTTGCTGCGGTAGCCTGAGCAAATGGAAGCCATGACCGACAAGAAGACCGCAGCCGCAACCGCCAGTGCCGCCGTGGCGGGAAAGCCTGCCCCTGAAAAGCCCGCCCCCGAAGATGCGCGGTGGCTGAGCAAGCACAGCCGCAACGAGCTTAGCCTGAAGGCCGAAGAGGCCATCAACTCGGGCCGCTATCTTCTGGCCGAAACCATCAGCAACCTGTTGCGTGAACTGGCGCCCGATACGCCCCAGTGGCTGGAACTGCGTGCCCATGCGCTGCACAAGCAGGGCCTGCGCAGCGAGGCGATCCGGCTGTTCGAGGAATGCATCACCAGCTTTCCGAAGTCGATCAAGTCGATCCGCCACCTGATGAACACGGCGATCGACCTCAAGGACTATCACCGCGTCCTTGAACTGACGAAATCGCCGTCGATGGAACTCAGCCTGGCGAAATTCGTCGTCAAGGCCTGCGATGCGCTGGCCGGCCGGGGCGAACTGACAGCGGCTCTGGAAGGGCTGGAGCCGCTGTTCCAACTGGGCACCGATGACGTCGATACCTATATCCGCGCCTCGCGCTTTGCGGTGCAGCTGGGCGAATTCCAGCGCAACCGCCGGGTTCTGGCGGCACTGCAGAAGCTGCGGCCGCACAATGTCTATGGCTATCTGGCCGATTTCCACGAAGCTATCGCCCAGGCCGATACCGTTGCCGCCCGCGCCGCGCTGATCGCGCTGAATGACAAGTTCCCGAACAACCCGCTGATCCTGTCGCATCTGTGCGAAAACGCCATCGACGCCTATGACGTCGAGGATGCTCGGCTGTGGCTGCCGCAACTGCGCGGCAAGATCTCGGATGACCGGATCCGCAAGCTGGAACTGCGCATCGCGGCCTGCGCGCATGACTGGCAGAATGTGGTCAAGCTTCTGGGCGACAACATCGGCAAGGGCGGCGATCACCGGAATCAGATTCTGGGCATCTACGCCCTGATCAACACCGGGCGCGAGACCGACGCCCGCGCCATGGCCCGCAAGGCCGAGGCCGATCCGGCAACCTTGCCCAACCTGCGCCGCTGGTTCGCGGTGGCCCAGCAGGTTGCCGATTTCAAGCACAAGACCGGCAAGTTCTCGACCGACGCCGATTATGTCTGGAAGCCGGGCCCCGCGCCCAAGGGCGAGGTGGTGCCGCCGGTGGTGCGCACGCTGTGGGTCGGCGGCAACCTGTCGCCCTTCGAGGTTCTCAGCCTGAAATCCTTCGTGGCCAACGGGATCGAGGCGGAAATCTACACCTACGGCGACGTCACCGGCGTGCCCGATGGCGTGAAAATCTGCGACGCGACCGAGATCATGCCGCGCAGCGCAATCTTTGCCCATTCTGAAAAAAGCGGCCGCAGCAAAGGATCGTTCGCCGGCTTTGCCGATATCTACCGCTGGCAGCTTCTGCGCCAGAAGGGCGGGTTCTGGACCGACTGCGACATCGTCTGCCTGCGGCCTTTCACCCTGCCGGACCGGCTGGCGATCAGTTCCGAAATGGCGCGCACCGCGAATGCCGACCATATGGCGGTGACCAACTGTTTCTACGGTGGGCCGGCCGGGCATCCCCTGTTCGAGAAGGCCTGCAGCATGCTGGACTTCCGCCCCGAAGACCTGGCCTGGGGCGAACTGGGCACCCAGCTGATCGGTCAGCTTGTCGATGACATGAACCTTGAGGCTTTCGTCCTGCCGCAGCGCGCCTTCAACGCCATCACGCCCTACCGGGTCATTCCGGCGATGCTGGCCGGCAGCCGCGATGAGTTTGACCGCCTGACGGCCGACTCCTGGGGTGTGCATCTTTACAACGAAGTCTGGCGCTCGCACGGGCAGTCGAAGCACGGGCCCTTCCCCCGCGATTGCGCCCTTCACCACCTTTTCGCGCGGTATGACGTCCGGGTCGATGTCACGCCGCCGCTGATGCCGGAATTGTGGAAGGGTTGACAGGCCGCAGGTCTGGGCCAAGCCTTTTCGCTGAAACACTGATACCGGGTCCAGGAAAGACGGACCCTGCAAGGAGAACAGAATGCTAGACAGGGCTGCGAATACCGTTGAATCGCGTCAGCTCACGATCGGTGACAAGACCGTCTCGCTGTCGGTCGACACCGCGCATCCCGAAGAGCCGGCTTTCTTCGTTCTGGGCGTCCGCAAGTCGGGCAGCACGATGCTGAACAAGGCGGTGACCTTCCTTGCCTCGCGGTCCAAGCACCATTGCGTCGACTGGCCGGGGATGTTCTTCAAGAACGGCTTCACCGTGCGCGACTGGAGCGGGCTGGACTTCAGCAACGTGATCGAGGGCGGCAACGTCTATACCGGCTTCCGCAACTTCCCCAAGGCGCTGGCCGGCAATGCGGGTTTCGCCAAGGCGCGCAAGGTGCTGCTGGTGCGCGACCCGCGTGATGCGCTGGTCAGCCAGTATTATTCCGACGCCTTCTCGCATGCCCTGCCATCGGCCAAGGGGATGAACGCCGAACAGGGCCGCCAGAGCTTCATCGAGAAGCGCAAGCAGGCGCAGGAAAGCGACATCAACGACTATGTCATCGCCAAGGCGGCGGGCATGAACACCACGCTGATGGAATACAAGGACATCGTCGGCGACGAGACGACGCTGCTTCTGAAATATGAGCATGTCATCTTCCAGAAGCGCTGGATGCTGGGCAAGATCCTCAAGCATTATGGCTGGACGCTGCATCCGGGCAAGATCGACAACCTGATGAAGCAGATCCACGTCATCCCCAGCCAGGAGGATGAAAAGAAGTTCGTCCGCAAGGCCATCCCGGGCGACCATCTGGAAAAGCTGAAGCCCGAGACGATCCGCAAGCTGAACGCCAAGCTGGCCGATTCGCTGTCGTTCTTCGACTACGAATAAGCGCGTTTCAGGCCGCCCGGTTTCCGGGCGGTCTGCCTATCTTTTCGGCGCGCGCGGCGGCCGGGTGCGATAGACCGGCAGCCGCCAGCCAAAGGCCAGACTGCCGGCGCGCAGGGCCAGTGTCACGCCTGCGCAGGCCGCCAGCGCCAGCCCCTGCGCCCCGCCCGCCGCCACTGCGGCAACGGCGGCCAGGGCGCCTGCAAAGGCGCAGGTGACATAAAGCTCTCCCTGTTTCAGGACCAGCGGCACCTCGTTGCAGACCACGTCGCGCATCAGCCCGCCCATGCAGCCGGTGACCATGCCCATCACCAGCACCACCGGCCAGGAATGCCCCGCGTTCAGCGCCACCGCGACGCCGGCCGGCACCGCCACCGCCAGCGCACAGGCGTCCAGCCATTCCAGCGCGCGGTAGCGGCTTTCCAGCAGATGCGCCGTCAGGAATACCAGCACCGCCGCCGCCGTCGCCACGGCCAGAAGCCAGGGGTCGGCAATCCACAGCGGCGGGCGGTCAAGGATCACGTCGCGCAGGGTGCCGCCGCCCACCGCCGTCAGGCAGGCCACGAAGACAAAGCCCACGATGTCCAGTTGCGACCGGCTGGCCACCAGCGCCCCGGTCAGCGCGAATACCGCGACTGACCCGTAGTCCAGCGCCTGCACCGCCCCGATCACGGCGTGGCTGCCGGCTTGTAGGGCGCCATGCCGGCGCGGGCCAGCGCATCGGCGCGTTCATTCTCGGCATGGCCGGCATGGCCCTTGATCCAGCGCCAGGTCACCTTGTGCCGGGCCTGCGCCGCATCCAGCCGCTGCCACAGTTCGACATTCTTCACCGGCGGGCCGCCGGCCGTGCGCCAGCCCTTGCGCTTCCAGGCGTGGATCCATTCGGTCACGCCGTTCTTCACATAGGCGCTGTCGGTGACCACGGTGATCTCGACCGGTTTCGACAGGGTTTCCAGCGCCGAAATGGCGGCCATCAGCTCCATCCGGTTGTTGGTCGTCAGGGGCTCACCCCCCGACAACTCACGCTCTTTCACCACCGCAGCCCCTTCGCGGGCGATCATCAGCACGCCCCAGCCGCCGGGCCCCGGATTGCCCGAGCAGGCACCGTCGGTATAGGCAAAAAGCTGGGGCATGCTGCAACCGCCTGTTCTGAACTGATGGGCCTTCGTCGGCGCCCCGCCTGACTAGCCTTGGCACCCGCCCCGGTCAACGAGATGACGCGGCGTTTTCCGTGACGGCGCCGCGGCGCCGGGGCATTCTGCCGCCACGGAGGAGCCAGATGAGCCAATTTCCCCACCTTCTGCAGCCCATCACCCTTGGGCAGGTCACGCTGCGCAACCGCGTCCTGATGGGGTCCATGCACACCAATCTGGAAGAGCGGGGCGACTGGAACCGCGTTGCGGCCTTCTATGC
>JACZKR010000305.1 GCA_014859945.1 Paracoccaceae bacterium
CGCACCTCCCCTCGCCCCTCATGGCGAAGGCCATCGCCTTCACCACCGTGGAACATCGGCAACCCTCACCGGACGGGCCTCAAAGGCCCGGCCAGCGCCCGCCCCGCCCAAGGCGGGCGCTTCTCGCCCGCCCGGTCGGGCGCCGGCCTCTGACATTGCGTGCCGGACCGTCTCGGCTTGAACCGTCCCGCGCGGGCGGGGGCGAGGCGGTGCCTCGCCTTTTCCCGCCCGGACGATGTTGGCCCAACCGTAGGGTGCGTGTTCACACGCACCACCCCGGCAACCCCGTCAATCCGAACCGGACGCCCTCGCGCGCCCTAATCCGCCAGCCGCAAAGCCGCAGCCTCGCCGGCCAGCGCCGCCTCTTCCGCCTGCCCCACCGCCAGCACCTCGGCCCGGACGATCCGGGCGATCTGGGCCACGTCGGCGGGCGAGAAGGTCAGCGGCAGCCGCATGTCGATCAGCCCCTTCAGCACCCGGTCGGTCTGCGGCAGCGGCTCGGGCGCGGCATAGGTCCAGTGGTCATAACGCGAGGTGAAGGCCACCGGCTGATCGGCGCCGAACCATTTCAGCTCCACCCCCCGCGCGCCGGTGCGGGCCAGAAAGGCGGCGATCCGGGCATCCGACCAGCCCGGCAGGCTGAACTGGAAGGACGACCCGACAAAGCTTTCCTCATCCGGCCGCGGGATCAGCCGCAGGCCCGGCGTCGCGGCCAGACCCGCCTCCATCTCGTGGTACAGCGCCGCCCAGCGCGCCACCCGCCCGGCCAGCGTGGCGATCTGCGGCCGCAGGATGGCGGCGCGCAGATTGTCCATCCGGCCCGAGACATTGGGGGTCTCCAGCCGGATCGCCTCGAACGCCTCGGCCGGCGGCGCGGCGCGGTGACGGGAATAAAGCATGTAGCTGCCCGACAGCACGATGGCCCGCGCCATCACCCCGGCGTCGTCCGAGATCAGGAACCCGCCCTCGCCCGAGTTCATGTGCTTGTAGGTCTGCGTCGAATAGCAGGCCACCAGCCCGTGCCGCCCCGAGGCCACGCCCTTCCACGCCGCCCCCATCGTATGGGCGCAATCCTCGATCACCTGCAGGCCAAGGCGGGCGCAAAGCGCCATCAGCGCCTCCATGTCGCACAGATGACCGCGCATGTGGCTGAGCATCAGGATGCGCGCACCGGTCGCCCGGGCCTGCGCCTCAAGATGGGCAAAGTCCAGCACCAGATCCTCGGTCACCTCGACAAAGACCGGCCGCCCCCCCGCCGCCGCGATGGCGCCCGGCACCGGGGCAAGGGTGAAGGCATTGGTCAGAACCGGCTCACCCGCCCGCAAGCCCACCGCCCGCAGCGCACAGCCCAGCGCATAGCCGCCCGAGGCCACGGCAAGACAGTATTTCGCCCCGGTCAGCGCCGCGAATTCCTCTTCCAGAAGGGCGGTTTCGGCAATCTCTCCGGGCGCGGTGTTGTAGCGGTGCAGCCGCCCGTGGCGCAGCACGGCCAGCGCCGCCGCGATGCCTTCCTCGGGGATCGGCTCCTGCTGGGTGAAACTGCCGGTGAAACGTTCGGTCATGGGGCGGGCACTCGGATTCTGGGTCAGTCGATAAGAACGAACGGCTCCGCGTAGCCGAAACGCAGCTCATGCACCCGGTCGCCGTCATAGAAGATTTCCGCGAACTTCGTCACGCCATCTTCGGTATAGGTGAAATAGTCCACAACGGGGGCATCGGGCGTCGCATCTGCGGCATGTCTGACCACATGATGCGGCCGCAAGAGGCGCAGGACCTGTTTCTGCGACATGCCCTTGCGGATGTCGCCCAGACCGGCCGGCGCAACGGCACCTTCCGGCGCGGTCATCCTGACCGGCGGCAGGGCGGTTTCTTCGCCGGGCGTCACGCAACCGGCCAGCGCCAAGGCCAGAACCAGCGCGGCGGCTTTGCCGACTTGGTTCACCGGCCTTGCGGCCAAAGACGGCCCTCCATCAGCCGGTCGGCGGTTGAACCGCCCGGTCATGCCTTTTCTGACCGCTTCAGCGCCAGGAACAGCAGCGTCGTCACCGCAAGGCAGCCGGCCGAGATCCAGTAGGCCACGTCGGTCGACCGCCAGACCCGGTCTTCGGCCCAGAAATGGCCGAAGGCGAAGGCAAAGAACACCGTGCCAAAAAGCATCGCCACATTCATCACAGCCGAAATGCCGCCCTGCAATTCGCCCTGCGCATCCTCGGGGACGCGCTTGGTCAGGATCGCGGTCATCACCGGATGCACGAAACCTTCGGGCCCGTGCAGGATCATCAGGATGAAGACGCCGACCACCGATCCGACAAAGCCATAGCCCAGCACCACCAGCGTGGCGCAGACCAGCCCCATCAGCGCCAGCCGCCATTCGCCCAACCGCTCGGTCAGGGGGCCGGTCAGAAGGCCCTGAAAGCCCCCCGCGATCAGCCCGAACATCGCCAGCGTCAGGCCCACCATCGCCTCGGACCAGCCGAATTTGGCGATGCCCCAGAAGGTCCAGATCGCCGGATAGACCGAGGTGGAAAAGAAGAACAGCCCCATTACCAGCACCATCGGCAACACACCGCGATAGGTGGCGAAGACCCGGAAGGCGCCAAAGGGATTGGCCCGCCACAGCTCGAACTTGCGGCGGTTCTCGGCCGAAAGCGATTCCGGCAGGACGAAGAAGCCATAGACGAAATTCAGCAGCGAGATGCCGGCCGCCACCCAGAACGGCACACGCGGCCCCAGTTCGCCCAGAAGCCCGCCGATCGCCGGGCCGATGACAAAGCCCACGCCAAAGGCCGCCCCCATCAGGCCAAAGGCCTTGGCCCGGCCGTCGGGCGGGGTGACATCGGCGATATAGGCACTGGCGATGATCCAGCTTGACCCGCAGATGCCGGCGATGACGCGGCCGACGAACAGCCACTCCAGCGTCGGCGCCAGCGCCATCAGGATGAAATCCATCCCCAGCCCGAAGATCGCCAGCAAGAGAAGCGGCCGGCGGCCGTGGCGGTCGGCCAGATTGCCCATCAGGGGCGCGAAGAGGAACTGCGACAGGCTGAAGGCGGCGAACATCCAGCCGCCAATGATCGCGGCGCGGTCGATGGTGACGTGGCCCACATCCTCGATCAGCTTGGGCAGGACGGGCATGATCAGCCCGAAGCCCACCATGTCCAGAAAGACGGTGATCAGCACAAAGGTCACCGCATGGCGGCTGACGGGTGCGGCGGGGGGGGCATCGGCCAGGGTCATGGCGGCGACGCTAGGGCCGGCCCGGCGGACTGTCAAACCAGTGACCGACACCCGGGTGACGGGATTTGTCACTGGCCTGACGGGGCGCCGCGCGGCAAAGTGCCCCCATCCCGAACCGGAAAGACAAGCCCATGAAAATCCTTGTGAAATCTATCCTTCCTGCCCTGGCTCTGGGCGCCGCCATCGCAGCGCCCGCCAGGGCCGATCTGGTCATTCAGGGCCGCGCCGCGCAGGCGCTGCACTGTGCCGCGATGCTTTATATGGTGTCGGATTCGCTCTATCAGGCCGGGCTGATCGACTACCGCACCGCCGACAATGCCCAGCAGAACGCGGTGCGGATGCTGGCCTATGTGCCGGGCACCGATGACCAGAAGGTGCAGGCGATGGGCCAGCGCTTCAACAAGCTGATGCGCACCCGGTCGCTGGATCAGCTGTTCGACGAATACAACACCACCAGCAAGTGGTGTACGCAGAACTTCGGGTAAGCCGGGAGGGGGCAGGATGACCCCATGCAACGGCCGGCAGGCTTATGCAGGATGCGCAACGCAGGGCGATGCCCGGCCGCCGGATGGGCAGCCGACGCCTGAGCCCCTTGATTCATGGTGCAGGAACTGCCGACGCCGCGCGTCTTGACGCCGGCGCGGAATGCCCGCCCGAGGGGGCGGTCGGGCATTGCCCGGGCGCACTGCGTGCTTGTTTCCCGGGCAGGAAGGCGGCTCACTGCCGGAAGACGGGCGCCGGGATCGCAGGGCTCGTGTTCACACGCAGCCTTTGGGATCAGACCACAATGCGGGAGGATTCACCCGCCCCCATTGGTATTTGCCACCGAATAGGCCACCCGGCGGCCGGGCCTTGCCCTTTGTTTTCCCCCTGCCTCCCTCAGCCGATCAGCCGGGCGGCCAGCGCCGGAAGCTGGTCGAAATGATCCAGCAGCGCCTCGGGTTCCAGCCGCGCCACCCCTGCCCCTTCCGGCCCGAAGGTGACCAGCGCCACCGGCACCCCGGCGGCACGGCCGGTCTTGCGGTCGGTCTCGGTATCGCCCACCGGCATCGAGCGGGCGGCATCCCCCCCCGCCCGCTCGATGCTGGTG
>JACZKR010000306.1 GCA_014859945.1 Paracoccaceae bacterium
GCCTAGTCGGCCGGTTCCTGATAGACGCCCTGTTCCTTGAGGCTGTCGATCACTTCCTTGGGCATGTAGGTTTCGTCATGCTTGGCAAGGATTTCGCTGGCGATGAAGGTGCCGTCCTGCATCTGGCCGGTGCCGACCATGCCCTGCCCTTCGGCAAAGAGATCGGGCAGGACGCCGGTGAAGGCCACGGGAACCGACTGGTTGGTGTCGGTCACGCGGAAGGTCACGGTTTCGCCCTGACCGCGGACAAGGCTGCCCTCTTCCACCAGACCGCCGATGCGGAACACCTCTCCGGGCGCGGGCGGCTCGGCATAGACCTGACTGGGCGAGCGGAAGAAGTTGATGCCGTCGCGCATGGCATAGCCGATCAGCCCGGTGGCCACGGCCAGCGCCGCGAAGGCGATCAGGATCACCTGAATCCGGCGCGTCTTCTTCAGGCCCTTCATGCCGCGAAACTCGCGCTTTGCCGTCGCTTCCATCGCCGTCCCTCCGTTCCGGTGGCCGGAATGCCCCAAGGGCGCCCCGGCCGCCTTGACCCTGATCAAGCGATCAGGGGAAAACCGGCGCCAGCATCAGCCCCGCGGTTTCCCCGATCCCGAGCATCAGGTTCGCGTTCTGGATCGCCTGCCCCGAAGAGCCCTTCGTCAGGTTGTCCAGCACCGACACCACCATGGCCCGGCCGGGGATGCGGTCACCGATCACCCCCAGATGGCAGAAGTTGGAGCCGGCGATGTCGCGTGTCGAGGGGAGTGCGCCAAAAGGCAGCACCTTCACGAAAGGTTCATCGCCATAGGCGCCGGCCAGGGTGGCGTGGACCGTGGCCGGATCGCCCTTGACATAGACGCTGGCGAGGATGCCGCGGTTCATCGGCAAGAGATGCGGCGTGAACTGCACCAGCACCGGGCGGCCGGCGATTTTCGAGAATTCCTGATCGAACTCGCCCAGATGGCGGTGCTTGCCGCCGGCCGAATAGGCATGGGTGCCGCCCGACAGCTCGGCATGCAGCAGGTTTTCCTTCAGCGACCGCCCCGCCCCCGAGACCCCGGCTTTCAGGTCGATGGCGATGTCGTCAAGGTCGATCACGCCGGCCGCGATCAGCGGGCGCAGCGCGAACTGCCCGGCCGCCGCGTTGCAGCCGGTGCCGGCGACCAGCCGGGCGGCGCGGATCTCGTCGCGGTAGAATTCGGTCAGGCCATAGACCGCCTCTTTCTGCAACTCGACCGCCGCATGGGGCTGGCCATACCATTTCTGATACTCGGCCGGGTCGCGCAGCCGGAAATCGGCCGACAGATCGACGATCTTCAGGTCACGCGGCAGGGCGTTGATCACCTGTTGCGTGGTGGCATGGGGCAGCGCGCAGAAGCACAGATCGACCTGCGAGAAGTCGATCTCGCCAATCTTCACCAGCGGCGGCAGGTCAAGGTGGCGCAGGAAGGGAAAGACCTGATCCATGGTCATGCCGGCCTTGCGGTCGGCCGACAGCGCCACGATGCGCATGGCGGGATGGGTGGCGATCAGTCGGACCAGCTCGGCACCGGTATAGCCAGAGGCTCCGAGAATGGCGATGCGGTGCTGGGTCATGGCGGCTCTCATGCAGGCTTGGGAAACGGGGACTGTTTGCGTCCGATGGGGCAGCGATGCAAGGGGGAAGGCGCGGCCTTCATCCCCTGCCGCCAAATATCGCACGGGGTCCGCCCGCCGGGGCGGCCTGGGTCAGTGGGGGCGCAACTCGCCCGCCTCGATGCGGAAGGGCAGGATGTTTTCGCGCGGCGGCAGCGGGCAGACGGCGAATTCGGTGAAACCGCAGGGCGGCGTATGCGCCTTGTTGAAATCCAGCGTGATGGCGTCCTCGGCCATATCCTCGCCGATCAGGAAGCGGGCAGCCGGATAGGTTTCGCCGGCCGAGGTCAGATCGCGCAGGACGAACATCGGCGCGCCGGATTTCCAGTGCGTCGGGATCAGGGTGAAGGTCTGGCCTTCGTGCTGAAACACCGCCTGATGGGTCAGCCGAACCACCTCGCGCCGGCCGCCGACAAGGTCGATCTGCGCCTCCTGCGGGGCCGACAGGGGCAGCCAGCGGGCGCGGATCACCCAGTCGGGCGCATCGGGGAAGTTGCGGATGCCGGGGTCGCGGAAGCGGCGGGGATGGTCAATCCGCCGGACGCGCAGCGCCGGCACGCCTTCGGCCGAGTGAATCTCAAGGATCAGGTTGTCCACCGCCAGCCGGGGCGGCGCACCGGGCATTGGCGTGAAGGGCAGGTCCTGCCCGGCCGGCGTCGTCAGATGCGCATGACCATCGGCGGCCAGCGTCAGGATGCCCAGGTGATCCGGCCCGGCCGAGATGCGCAGCCCGTTCCCTTCACCCCGCCCTACGGCATAGCGGTTGCCGGGCGCAATCTCGACCCGGTCGGTCAGGTTCAGCCAGCCATCGGCGGCGGCCAAGGCGGCAAGCCGGTCGGCCCGCCATTCGGCAAGGGGTTGCATGGGTCAGCCTCCTGTTTGGCGCAGGATGCACCGGACACCGGCCCGAGGAAAGGGGGGCCGGAAGATGCCGCCGCAGGCAGAAGTCCCGCCATGGAAAGGCCGCACCCCGAAGGGTGCGGCCCGGAAAGCGCGGTCGGTGCCGGAACGGCGCGCCGGCTTATTCGTCCAGCTTCGTCACGACGCCATCGGCAAAGGCCGCGATCATCGACCGGTAGAAGTCGTCGCTGCTGGCCGACAGCGTGGTGATGTCAAGCTCGGCCGGGAAGAACAGCTTGGCCTGATTGACGTTCACCGTCAGTTCGAAGGACTTGAAGTTCGAATTGTCCTTCTCGTCGGTGACGTTCACCGCCCCGACCAGACGGGTATCGGCTGCACCCACCGCTTCGGTGAACGAGCTGCTCAGTTCGACCTCGGAAATATCGACGCTGATCTTCACGCCCTCGTCCGCCAGACGATCAACCAGACGCGCCGCGATGGCCTCTTTCAGGTCATCGGCGATGTTGGTGTAGCGCTGCGCCGCGGCGGGATTGGTGATCGCCGGCAGGTCGATGGCGACATCAATCTCTTTCACCATGGTGTCATCTGCGGCGAACGCGGGTCCTGTTACGGCAGATCCTGCAAGAAACAGGGCGACAAAAGCAGGGGTAAAAATATGACGGTTCATATTGGTCTCCTTGGTTGCGCCGGCCCCGAAGACGGGATCGGCATCATGGACAACGCCCATCAAACATAGGGTTGAAGGGGCTGATGTTCATGACCCCGGGGGCAACCAAGGGCCGAAATCGGCAGTATCGCGCCGATGACGTAGGGTCAGGCGGCGGGTCAGGCGGCCGTGAAAGCCACGCGCTTTCGCAAAAATTGTGTCGCCTTGTCAGAGACATAGGCCGGGTCGCCCGTGGTCAGGAACTTTGACTGCTTTCCTGCCCCCAGCATTTCGGGGCGGCGGGTCAGGTAATCGGCCAGGCTTTCGGCGACAAGGCTCGCCTGGGAATAGACCTTGACCCCCGCCCCCAGCGCATCCTGAAAGGTCTTCTCCATCAGGGGGTAATGGGTGCAGCCCAGGATCGCCGCCTCGGGGTGGGGCATGCGGCGCTTCAGCGCCTCGACATGGCTGCGCACCAGCGCCTCGGCCAGAATCTCATCCCCCTGCTCGATCGCGTCCACCACGCCGCCGCAGGGCTGCGCCTCGACATCGACGCCGATGGCGCGGAAGGCAAGCTCGCGCTGGAAGGCGCGGCTGGCGACGGTGGCGGGGGTGGCAAAAAGCGCCACATGCTTCACCGCCACTTCGCGCGGCGGGCTGTTGTCGCCCCACTGCCGTTCGGTCAGCGCCTCGATCAGCGGCACGAAGACGCCCAGAACGCGCTTGTCCTTCGGCACCCAGGTTTCCTGCATCCGCTTCAGCGCGGCGGCGCTTGCGGTGTTGCAGGCCAGGATCACCAGATCGCAGCCCTCGGCCCATAGCCGTTCGGTCGCGGCGCAGGTCAGGTTGAAGATGTCGTCGGGCGTGCGCACCCCATAGGGCGCATGGGCATTGTCGCCGAAATAGACGAAGGGCACATCGGGCAGCCGCCGGGCGACCGCATCCAGAACCGTCAGGCCCCCAAGGCCCGAATCGAACACGCCAACCGCCATCTGCCCCCCTTTTCGCCGGTCCGCGCAGGCCGCGCCGCCGGCAGGATTTCCGCCTCACCCTGATCATACCCGCGATGGGCCGCGGTTGAAAGGCGCTTGGGCGGCGGGCAATGCCGCAGGTGCAGCGTGGCCGAATTGCGCCAGACGCCGCGGAATGTGACTTTCAGACAGGTTCACAGCCCGAATTATTCGCCTATGTAAGGGCAGCCATGCTATCCTTGCATGGGTCAGAAGGGTTGATCATGGACTGGGACAAGCTGCGCATCTTTCACGCGGTGGCCGACAAGGGCAGCCTGACCCATGCCGGTGAGGTGCTGCACCTCTCGCAATCCGCCGTCAGCCGCCAGATCCGCGCGCTGGAGGAAAGCCTGAATGTCACCCTCTTCCACCGCCACGCCCGAGGGCTGATCCTGACCGAACCCGGAGAGCTTCTGTTCGAGGCGACCCAGCAGATGGTCAAGCGGCTGGACGCCACCGCCGCCCGCATCCGCGACGCCGAGGATGAGGTGTTCGGAGAGTTGCGGGTCACCACGACCACCGGCTTCGGCACGCTGTGGCTGGCCCCGCGTCTGGGCAGCCTTTACAGCAAATATCCCCAGCTGAAGATCGACCTGATGCTGGAAGAGCGTGTGCTTGACCTGCCGATGCGTGAAGCCGACGTGGCCATCCGCATGAAGGAACCCAGCCAGGCCGACCTGATCCGCAAGCGGCTGATGCAGATCCGCATGCGCCTTTACGCCTCGCCCGATTATCTGGCCGAACACGGCACGCCGCAAAGCATGTCCGATTTCGCCCGCCACCGGCTGATCTGCCAGCACCCCGGCACCGCGCAGGTGGCCGCCGGCGCCTCGCTGGTCGCCGATCTGATGAGCAACAGCATCCTGTCCACCCTGACGGTGAACAACTATTTCGGGGTGCTGCAGGGGGTGCTGAACCATCTGGGCATCGGCGTGCTGCCCGACTACCTGACCGAGGATTTCCCCCATCTGGTCCGCGTCCTGCCCGGCACCGAAAGCGATGACGTGCCGGTGTTTCTGGCCTATCCCGAAGAGTTGCGCCATTCCAAGCGCGTCGCGGCCTTCCGCGAATTCGTGACCGAAGAGATATTCGCCTACCGCAAGCGCCATCACGACTAGGCGGCGGCGGGGCACCATTTTCCGGCGGGAATGCCCGCGCCATGGGCGCAGGGCGCCCGGGATGCACGGCAAATTCGCAGCATGATAACGCTAGCCATGCGCAATGCGCATAGCGGGAATGTTGCATATGCAGAAACATCCCGGTTGTGAGAATCGGGGTCCGCGCATAGATACGTCCTCGAGGCGGCAATCGAGTTCGCTCTTGCTCCTCATACCTCCCTGTTGGACTTGGGCCGAGCTTCTGCTCGGCCTTTTTTTTGCTTTTTGGCGAGAAGTCGGCCGATGCCCGGCGATCAGGCATCATTTGCATGGAAATGATCAAAGCACCGGCACAGCGGAAACCGGCCCCCGGCGGCCGGGGGGGCCGTTCAGCCCGCCAAAGACGCGATCCGCGCCCGCAGGAAGGCAGAATCGGCTGGCCCGGCGCCGGTCAGCGCCTGCGCAAAGGCCGCAAGCGCCTCATCCCGCCGGCCGCTGCGCGCCAGCCACTCGGCCCGCGCGGCGTGAAAGGGCTGGTACTGCGCCAGTTCCGCCGCCAGTGCCGTCAGTTCCCCGCCCGCCCGCACCATATC
>JACZKR010000307.1 GCA_014859945.1 Paracoccaceae bacterium
GGCCACCGCCACGCGCTGGCTGGCTGAGGCGCGGCTGGCGCGGGATGGCGCGCGGTTTGCCCTGCCGCCTTCACTGGCGGCGCTGGGGGCGGGCGATGTGGTGGCGTTGCGGGGCAACCGCTACCGGATTGACCGGCTGGAGCAGGGCGATGTCCGTCTGGCAGAAGCGGTTCGGGTGGACCCCGCGGCCTATCGCGCCGCACGGCAGGCGGGCGGCCCGCGGCAATGGACGCCCTTTGTGGCGCAGGGGCCGGTCTGGCCGCTGTTTCTGGACCTGCCGCTGCTGTCGGGGTCGGAGGTGCCGCATGCGCCGCATGTTGGTGCGGCGGCACGCCCGTGGCCCGGGCCGGTGGCGGTGTGGTCTTCGCCCGCCGAAGACGGCTTCACGCTGAACCGTACGCTGGGGGCGCCGATGGTGGTCGGTGTCACCGAAACCGCGCTGGCCTCGGCGCCTGCCGGGCGGTGGGACCGGGGGCCGGCGGTGTTGGTGCGGTTTGAAAGCGGGGTCTTGTCATCCTCCGCGGCGGCGGCGGTGCTGGCGGGGGCCAATCTGGCGGCGATCGGTGATGGCAGCGCGGCGAATTGGGAGGTGTTCCAGTTCACCGATGCCACGCTGGTCGCGCCGAACCTTTGGGCGCTGGGCGGGCGGTTGCGCGGGCAGGCGGGCAGCGACGGGGTGATGCCCGCGGTCTGGCCGGCGGGCAGTTATGTGGTGCTGCTGGACGCCGGGGTGGCGCAGATCGACCTGCCCGAAGCGGCGCGGGGCCTGTTGCGCCATTTCCGCATCGGGCCGGCCAGCCGGGGCTATGACAATCCGGCCGCAGTGGCGCGCGCCGAAGCCTTTGACGGGATCGGGTTGCGCCCCTACCGGCCGGCTCATCTTCGCGCGCGGGCCGTGGCGGGGGACATGCAGTTCGGCTGGATCCGCCGCAGCCGGATCGACGGTGACAGCTGGCAATCGCTGGAGGTGCCGCTGGGCGAAGAGACCGAGGCTTACCTGTTGCGCCTGTCGCAGGACGGCAATCTGTTGCGCGAGGTCACGGTGAACAGCCCGAACTGGGTCTGGACCGCGGCGATGCGCGCCTCTGACGCGCCCGCGCCGGGTGAGGTGGTGGCCGAAGTGGCGCAACTGTCGCAACGCTTCGGGCCGGGGCCGGCGGCGCGGCTGGTGCTGACGGTCTGAGATGCGGCGCTGTCTCGTGGGCGACCTTCTGGCGGCGGCCGACCATCTGGCCGCCCTGCCCGAAGCGGCGCGGACCGCCGCCATGGCGCGGCTGATGGATCAGGCCCATGCCGCCCATGCCTATCACCGCCGCTTTGGCCGGCCGCATCCGTTTTGGGGCGACGGCAGCCTGATGGCGCGGGCGGGCGCGGCAGCGCACCGGGGTCGCGATGCCGTCGATCTGGCGGCGCTGGCATTGGCTGCTGCGGCGCTGCACGATTTCCGGCTGCAGCGTCGGGGCTGGTCTGGCCGTGCCGGGCGGCCTATGTTAGCCTGACCGAAACAGGAGGGCTTTCCCATGGGCGAAGTCAAGGCACGCATCACCCCCGTCGATCCGGTCTGGTCGCGCATCTGTGACGAGGCGTTCGAGATGGTGCGGACCGAGCCGCTTCTGGGCGGGCTGGCCCATTCCAGCCTGCTGCATCATGCGACGATGGAGCGGGCCTTGGCCTACCGCTTCTCGCTGAAGCTGGCCAGCGGCGAGATGAGCGAGCAGATCCTGCGCGAAATCGCCGATGAGGCCTATGCCGCCGATCCCGAACTGGGGCAGGCGGCGCGCGCCGATGTGATGGCGGTCTTCGACCGCGATCCGGCCTGCCAGAGCTATCTGCAGCCCCTGCTGTTCTTCAAGGGGTTCCAGGCGGTGCAGGCCTATCGGGTCGGCCATTGGCTGTGGCGGCAGGGCCGGCGCGAGATGGCCTGGTTCGTGCAGATGCGCGTGTCCGAGGTTTTCGGCGTCGACATTCATCCCAATGCCCGCATCGGCCGCGGTCTGATGATCGACCATGCGCATTCCATCGTCATCGGGGAAACCGCGGTGGTGGGCGACAATGTCTCGATGCTGCATTCGGTGACGCTGGGCGGCACCGGCAAAGAGGATGGCGACCGCCATCCCAAGATCGGCGACGGCGTGCTGATCGGGGCGGGGGCCAAGGTGCTGGGCAATATCCACATCGGCAACTGCAGCCGGATTGCCGCCGGGTCGGTGGTGCTGGCCGATGTGCCGGCCTGCAAGACGGTGGCGGGCGTTCCGGCCCGGATCGTGGGCGAGGCGGGATGTTCGCAGCCGGCGATCACCATGGACCAGCGGCTGAAGGATTGCGACTGCACCGATCTTTAGGCGCAAGTCACCGCAACCAAAGCAAATGGCCCGGGGGAAACCCCGGGCCATTTGTCATTCAGGCCAGCATGGCCATCGGGTTTTCCAGAAGCTCGACGATGTGCTTCAGAAGCTCTGCCCCCAGCGCCCCGTCGATCACCCGGTGATCGACCGACAGCGTCATCGACATCACCGTTGCAACGCCAAGGCTGCCGTCCTTCAGCACCACCGGCTTCTTGATGCCCGCGCCCACCGCCAGAATGGCGCCATGCGGCGGGTTGATCACGGCGTCGAAATTCTCGACCCCCATCATCCCGAGGTTCGAGATCGCAAAGCTGCCGCCCTGATATTCGTGCGGGGCCAGCTTCTTGGTCTTGGCGCGGGTGGCCAGGTCTTTCATCTCGGCCGACAGGGCCGAAAGCGTCTTCTTCTCGGCATCCTTCAGGACCGGGGTGAAAAGCCCGCCTTCCACCGCCACGGCCACCGCCACATCCGAAGGCTTCAGCTTCAGGATGCGGTCGCCGGCCCAGACGGCATTGGCATCGGGCACCGCCTGCAGAGCAACGGCGCAGGCCTTGATGATGAAGTCGTTGACCGACAGCTTCACGCCGCGCGATTCCAGACCCTTGTTCAGCTGCTCGCGGAAGGCCATCAGCGCATCCAGACGCACCTCGCGCCGCAGGTAGAAATGCGGGATGGTCTGCTTGGCTTCGGTCAGGCGGGCGGCGATGGTGCGGCGCATGCCATCCAGCGGCAGTTCGGTGAAGGCGCGGTCGGCATACATCTTCAGCACGGTTTCGGCCGAGGGGCCGGCCGGCATTGCCGCCTTGGCCGGTGCCGCAGC
>JACZKR010000308.1 GCA_014859945.1 Paracoccaceae bacterium
ACGCTGCGCGTGGTGATGGCGGTGGCAAGCTCGCCGCGCCCGCCCCCCTGACGGTCACGGCCGAAACCATGGCCAGCCCGGTGACGCTGGTTGAAGCCGCGCCGCGCCCGCAGAAACGCCGCGCGCCGATTTATGACGAACCCTTGCCCTTCCAGGTGGCCGATGCCGCCGAAGTGGCCGAAGCCGAGGCCGCGGCCGAGGTTGTCACCCGCGTCTCGACCTCGGGCGGGCGGCACTGGGGCATTAATGTCGGCCGCTTCAACACCTGGGGCGAGGCTGACCGCGTGCTGATGAAGACCCAGCTTGCCGAAAGCGCCACGCTGGGCGCTAGCCTGCGCAAGGTGGTGCAGAAGTCGGGCGGGTTCGACGCGAATTTCCTTGGCCTTGGTCAGGAAGAGGCCGAACGCGCCTGCGCCCGGCTGCAGGCGCGCGGGGTGCAGTGCTTTACCATGGGGCCGGGCTGATGGATTTCGTCCTGCCGCCGCCGCCGGTTGCCAGCGTTGCCGTCGCGGGTGACAGCCGCCGGTTCGCGGTGCGCCGCATCTTCTGCGTCGGGCGGAACTACGCCGAACATGCCCGCGAGATGGGGCATGACCCGAACGCCGAGCCGCCGTTCTTCTTCACCAAGCCGGCCGATGCGCTGGTCGAAAGCGGCGCCACGATCCCCTATCCGCCCGCCACCGCCGACCTGCATCACGAGGCCGAGCTTGTGGTGGCGCTGGGGGCGGGCGGCAGCTTCGTTCCCGAGGATGGGGCCGAAGCGCTGATCTGGGGCTACGCCGCCGGCAATGACCTGACCCGCCGCGATGTTCAGGCCGAGGCCAAGGCCGCCCGCCGGCCCTGGGACATGGCCAAGGGCTTTGACCGTTCGGCGGTGGTCGGCGCGCTGCGCCCGGCCAGCCTGGGCAGGCCCGAGGGGCGCATCCGCTGTTCGGTCGCTGGTCGGCTGACGCAGGCCGCACTTCTGTCCGACATGATCTGGCCGGTGCCGGCGATCATCTCGCATCTGTCGCGTCTGGTGGAACTGGCGCCGGGCGATCTGGTCTTTACCGGCACGCCGGCGGGCGTCGGCCCCATCGCGCGCGGTGAAACCTGCACGGTGGAAATCGACGGGCTTCCGCCGGCGGTGGTGACGGTCGGTTAGAGCGCATCTCTTTCGATCAGGTTCACCTGATTGAAAGAGACGCGCAACATTTCCAATGGCTTGCCTATCTTGGATCGCGTTCAATCTGAATCAGATTGAACGCGATCCGCCCTAGCCATCGCTACCCTTGGGCATCAGACCTGCCAGCGCGCGGCTGACCGTGGCCGTGGTCGATGGCCGGGGCAGGGCCACGAAGGGCAGGGGGCGGCAGGCCTCCATCGCGGCAAGGCCGACGCGGGCGGTCAGCGCGCCGTTCACCACCCCCTCGCCAAAGCGCCGCGACAGGCGCGACAGCACCCCGCCCGAGGCGAAGCTGCCCAGAAGGTCATCGGCCAGCGCCATGGCGCCCGCGCCCAGAAGTGCGGTGAAGACCCGCCGCATCAGCCGCAGATTGCCCAGAGTGGACGACCGGCCGCCGTAAAGCTCGCTCAGCCGCCGGATCATCCGCAGGTTGGCATAAAGCGCGGTCGCCACATCGGCCAAAGCCATCGGCACCAGTGCGGTGACCATGGCCACCTGCCGCGCCGCCGCCTCGACCTCGGTCAGCGCGGCGCGGTCGAGCGGCGCCATCAGCTCGGCCTCGGTCAGGTTCAGCAGGGCGTCGGCATCCATGATCTCGGCCGAACGCTCGGCCTGACGGGCCAGACCCCAGGTCAGGTCGGGCCGCCCGGCGTAAAGCGCGGTCAGCGCGCCCGTCACGGCCCGCGCGCCCTTCAGGTCGGCCGTCGCCCGGGCGGCATCGGCGCGGGCGCGCAGCCGGTCGATCCGTGCCATCCGCGCGAAACCCGCCGCCTCGCGCAGCGCCATCAGCGCCAGCACCAGCACCGCCAGCCCGACCAGCGCGAAGGCCAGCCAGCCCAGGATGCTGTTCTGCGCGAAAAGCCCGGTCACGAAATCCCACGCCGCGACCGTCACCACCAGCGAGAAAAGCGCGCCGAACACCCACATTGCAAAACGCGTCAGCGCCGATCCGCGCCGGGTGGCCAGACGGGCGGCGGTGGCCATCGCCCGGCCTTCGGGCAGGGCATCGGGGGGCGGTGCGGCAAGGCCGGGATCGGCCGGCGCGGCGTCATCGACCTCGACCATCGCGGGGCGGCGCAGCTGCGGTTTCTCATCGGTCAGATGCAGGGTCACAGCCGGTCTCCGAACAGGAATTCAGCGGCGCGGTCCAGCCGGATATGCGGCGGCCCCTCACCGGGTTTCAGGCTGGCGCGGGCGGGCGCAAAGGCCATCAGCCCGTAATCGGCATCCAGCCATTCCGCCGCGCCGGCCCGCGCCGGCGACAACAGCCGCAACGGGTCGCGCGGCAATTCGCCCGGATACATCACCGCCTGCCGCCCGGTTTCCAGAAGCCGCCCGCGCACCGCCGGCAGGTCGGCGCCGTCGCGCTGCAACCGGTCCTCGACGGTGGACCGCAGACCGGCCAGCGACAGGGCCGCGGTTTCCGCCCCGGCGAAATCGGCGCGCGACCGCGCCTCGGCCAGAAGCGCCTCGGTGATCGCGGTCAGCGCGGGGTGCTGTTCGTGGTGCAAGTGGTCGGCCTTGGTGGCGGCGAACAGGATGCGCTCCACCCGCCGCCCGCCCAGAAGGGCCGTCAGCCAGCCATTGCGGCCGGGCCGGAAGGCCGACAGCACCTCGGCCAGGGTGCGGCGCAGATCCTCGACCGCCCAGGGGCCGTGGTGGATGGCGCCCAAGACATCGGCCAGCACGATCTGGCGGTCGACGCGGGCGAAATGCTCGCGGAAGAAGGGCTGCACGACCTTGGATTTGTAGGCCTCATACCGCCGCTCCATCTCGCGCCACAGGCTGCCGC
>JACZKR010000309.1 GCA_014859945.1 Paracoccaceae bacterium
GCTGGCCACGGCTTCGGCCAGCTTCTTTTCGGTTTCCTGCGTCAGGGCGGCGAGTTCCGCGCTCATCCCGCCACCGGCCTTCAGAGCCTGAACTTCGGCCTGCAAGGCGGCCAGCGCCTGCGCCTGCGCGGCAATGGCCGCGGGTGAGGCTGCCGAGCCGTCCACCGGCAGGGATTCGATACCGGTCAGACGCGATTCCAACTGGGCAATCCGGTCGGTCAGCGGCGCAAGGTCGGGGGCGGGAACGGGTTCACCCGCCTTCGCCTCCAGCGCCGCCACCCTGCCCTCAAGTCCGGCGTAAGGGGCGGGTTCCGGGCGCGCCGAAAGTTCGGCAAGCTGGGCTTTCAGGGCCGCAATCTCGTCTTTCTGGGCAGTCAGCTCCGCCTCAAGCGCGGCGGTATCGGCCAAAGGCCAGCCCTGCGGCACAAACTGCGCCACGCCAAAGCCGGCGCCCGCGGCCAAAACCCCGCCGATCAGACCGCCCAGCAGACCGCTGCGGCGCGGGGCGGGGGGCGGCGGCGGCTCAACCGCCTTCTCCACCGTGATGACCTCTTCGGGCTTGGAGACATCCTCATCCGTCATGGCCACCTTCCTTCTCTTCGACAGTCTCAAGCTAATGCCTGCACCCGCATCGCTTCAAGGGCCGCAGGCTGAGGCAATAAGCCTCTGAACCGCCATGCACATCGCGGCGGAATCGGGATGTTCGGCGGTTTCCAGCCAATGATGCGGCAGATCGCGGGCGGCTTCGGCTACGGCGGGGCTGAGCGCAGCAATGCCAAGAGGCGCCTGCAGGCCGTCCGCGACCCCGGCCGCCAGCAACCGGGCCGAGCGGGGTGAAAACAAGGGCACCAGAACAGCCGCCTCGCCCGCCAGCAAAGCCCGTGCTTCGGGGCCAAGCGGTTGGGCAATCTGTTCATAGACGATGGCAGATTCAGTTACTATTCCGCCCATAGTCAGCCTTTCCGCCACCGCGCCACTGGCATCGCGCCCCCGTAGATGCAACAGCGGACCCGCCTCTTGCTGCGCCAGCAGGGTAGCCACTAGGGCGTCGGCATCCGGCCCGGCAACCTCGGGCAGAAAGCCCGCCGCGCGGGCGGCATCGGCGGTGCGCTGACCCACGCAGATCGCCCGGCGCGGCAGACCCGCCAGCCGCCCCGCCGCTGTGGCGCCGGTCTCCGACGTCAGGATCACCGCGCGAAACGGGGCTTTCGGCAGATCGGGCGCCAGAAAATGCGCCCTCATCAGCGGGGCAATCAGCACTGGCAAGTCGGTGACCTGCCGCAGCTCTTCCGCGAAACGCCGGCTTTGCGCCTGCGGGCGCGTCAGCAGGATCGTCGGGGCGCGGGATTGTCTGGCCATGGTCATGGTGTTACCTGCGAGTAGCCCCGCCCGCAACGGAAGACCATGTCCGCGCCCCTGACCTTCCTTGGCATCGAATCAAGCTGCGACGATACCGCCGCCGCCGTGGTCCGTGCCGTGCCCGGTGCGGCACCCGCGATCCTGTCTTCGGTGGTCGAGGGCCAGACGGCCCTGCATGCGGCCTTTGGCGGCGTGGTGCCCGAAATCGCCGCCCGCGCCCATGCCGAGCGGCTGGACGGCTGCGTTGAACGCGCGCTGGATCAGGCGGGCGTGGCGCTGCGCGATCTGGACGGCATCGCGGTGACGGCGGGGCCTGGGCTGATTGGCGGCGTGCTGTCGGGTGTGATGCTGGCCAAGGGGCTGGCGGCGGCCACCGGTCTGCCGCTGGTGGGCGTCAACCATCTGGCGGGTCATGGGCTGACCCCCCGGCTTACCGATGATCTGGCTTTTCCCTATCTGATGCTGCTGGTTTCCGGCGGGCATTGCCAGTTCCTGATCGTTGAAGGCGTCGAAAGCTATAGGCGCCTTGGCGGCACGATTGACGATGCTCCGGGCGAAGCCTTTGACAAGACGGCGAAACTTCTGGGTCTGCCGCAGCCCGGCGGCCCGGTGGTTGAGGCTGAGGCGGCTTTGGGCGACCCCCACCGCTTTCGTTTTCCGCGGCCGCTTCTGGACCGGCCGGGGTGCGACCTGTCCTTCTCGGGCCTGAAGACCGCGGTTCTGCGCGCACGCGACGCGCTGATTGCCGAACAGGGCGGAATCACGGTGCAGGACCGGCGCGATCTTTGCGCCGGCTTTCAGGCCGCCGTGGCCGCGGTTCTGGCCGAGAAGACCCGCCGCGCCCTGACCGAATATCTGGCGCTGAACCCCGCGGATCCCGTGCTGGCGGTGGCGGGCGGGGTGGCGGCAAACAAGGCTCTGCGCGCGGAATTAGAGACTGTTTCGGGCGTGATGGGCGCGCGGTTTGTCGCCCCGCCCCTGCGGCTTTGCACCGACAACGCGGCGATGATCGCCTGGGCGGGGATCGAGCGGTTCCGGCAGGGCGCCCGCGACGGGATGGACCTTTCGGCGCGCCCGCGCTGGCCACTGGATCAGACGGCGCCGGCGTTGATCGGGTCGGGCAAGAAGGGGGCCAAGGCATGATCGGCGTTGTCGGGGCGGGGGCTTTCGGCACGGCGCTGGCGGTTGCGCTGGCGCGGGACGGCCGGCAGGTGGTGCTTTGGGCGCGCGATCCGGCCAAGGTTGCCGAGATCAGGCAATCCCGGCGAAACGAGGCGCGGCTGCCGGGTGTTGCGCTGCCGCAGAACGTCACTGTTACCGCCAGAATCGCCGATCTTGCGGGGGCGGATGCCTTGCTTCTGTCGGTGCCCATGCAGGCCCTAGGCGGCTTTCTGGCCGAAGCGGGCGCTTCGGTTTCGGCCGGCTGGCTGGTGGCCTGCTGCAAGGGCGTCGATCTGGCCACGCTGACCGGGCCGGCGGCGCTGATCGCGGCGGCGCGACCGGGTGCGGGGGTTGCCGTGCTGACCGGCCCAAGCTTTGCCGCCGACATCGCACGCGGCCTTCCCACCGCGCTGACACTGGCCGGCGGCGATGCCGGCCTTCAGCGCCTGCTGTCCACGCCGGTCCTGCGGCTGTACCTGAGCGACGATGTTGCCGGGGCCGAACTGGGCGGGGCGCTGAAGAACGTGGTGGCCATCGCGGCGGGGGTGGTGATCGGCGCTGGTCTGGGCGATTCGGCGCGGGCGGCCCTGATGACGCGCGGTTACGCCGAAATGCAGCGGCTGGCCCCGGCGCTGGGTGCCCGGCCCGAGACGCTGGCGGGCCTTTCGGGCTTTGGTGACCTTGTGCTGACCTGCACCTCGGCCCAGTCGCGCAACTTCCGCTTCGGACTGGCGCTGGGGTCGGGCAAAGGGTTTGATCCCTCGGTCACCGTTGAAGGGGCTGCGACGGCAAAAGCAGTCACCAACATGGCCCGAAAGCTGGGAATCGACATGCCCATCACCGCCATGGTCGCCGCCCTGATCGACCGGCAGATCACCTTGCCCGAGGCGATCTCGGCCCTTCTCACCCGCCCCCTGAAACAGGAGTAACCATGCGCGTCGCCCTTATCTGCCGGGACAAGCCCGGGCATCTGCAAGTCCGGCTGGACAACCGCTCGGCCCATCTGGCGCATATCGACGCCTCGGGCGTGGTCGAGATGGCCGGCCCGTTCCTGAGCCCGGAAGGCCAGATGACCGGCAGCCTGGTGATCCTGAACGTCGACACGCTGCTGGCCGCCGAAGACTGGGCCGCCGCCGACCCCTATGCCAAGGCCGGGCTGTTCGAAAGCGTGACGATCACCGAATGGAAAAAGGTGATCGGATGAACCTCTGGCTGTTCAAGTCTGAACCTGACACCTGGAGCTGGGATGATCAGGTGGCGCGCGGCGATGCGGGCGAGGAATGGCACGGCGTGCGCAATTATCAGGCCCGCAACAACATGCGCGCCATGAAGATTGGCGACCGGGGGTTCTTCTATCATTCCAACATCGGCAAGGCGGTTGTCGGCATTGTCGAGGTTTGCCGTGAAAGCGCGCCCGACAGCACCACCGACGATCCGCGCTGGGACTGCGTCTGGATCAAGGCGGTCGAACCGCTGCTGCGCCCGGTAACGCTGGACGACTGCAAGGTTCAGCCGGGGCTTGAGAAGATGGTGTTGGTCAACAACTCTCGCCTGTCGGTGCAGCCGGTGACAGCCGATGAATGGCGGATCATCTGTGGAATGGGCGGCCTGACCGTCTGATTTCGTTTGGGCCGAAGGGGCGCTTGCGGCATGATTCCGGCCTGATCATTCGGGAGGAGATCATGGAGATACTGAACGTCCTCGCGGCGGCGGTTGCGGCCTTTGCCTTTGGTGCGGTGTGGTACATGTCGATGGCCAAGCCGTGGATGGCGGCGGCGGGCATCGTCATCGGCCCCGACGGCCGGCCGGCCAACGCGAATGACAAGACGCCCTTCCTCATCGGTTTTGTCGGCATGGTCATTGCGGCGGGCATGATGCGCCACATCTTCGGCATGGCGGGGATCGACAGCATCGGCAAGGGGCTGACCGCCGGGCTGGGCATCGGCGCCTTTTCGGTTCTGCCCTGGGTGGCGATGAACTACGCCTTCGGGCAACGGCCGTTCCGCCTGACGATGATCGACGGCGCCAACATCATCGCGGGCTCGGCGATCATGGGGCTGGTGCTGACGCTGTTCTGAACGAAATGGAGGGCCCCGCACCCCTACGGAACCCTCCATCCACCCCACGTGCTCCCTTAGCACCACACGTGTTCTGAAAAGGTCCCGGGCATGCTGCCCTTGGGTTGAACCTAGGTCAGAATCGCGGTGGCCCGCAACCGAAGCTTGCGCAGCAATTGATGCAAAAGCGCGGCGTCAGTGCCGGGCGTCGGGCAGAAGGAAGGCCGCCAGCCCCAGCAGCGGCAGGAAGGCACAGATGTGATAGACGGCGTTGATGCCCCAGGCATCGGCCAGCACACCCAGCGCCGCCGCCCCGAAGGCCGCAATGCCGAAGGCCACGCCGAACATCAGCCCGGCCACCATGCCGGTGTTCTGCGGCATCAGATCCTGCGCATAGACGACCATGGCCGGGAATGCCGAAGCCAGGATCAGCCCGGCCAGCGCGGCGGCCAGCACATTCGGCACCAGTGGCAGCCAGGGCAACGCCAGCGTCAGCGGCAGGATACCCAGGATCGACCACAGGATCACCCGGCGCCGGCCGATGCGGTCACCGATGGGGCCGCCGATGATCGTGCCGGCGGCGACTGCGGCCAGAAAGACGAAAAGGCACAGGTTCGCCTCGCTTTTGGTCAGACCAAAGCGGTCGATCAGGTAGAAGGTGTAATAGCTGGACAGCGAAACCGAGTAGATGAACTTCGACATCATCAGGATGATCAGCACCACCATGCCCAGCCGCACGACCGAAGGCGCAAGGGGCGTGGCCTCACGCGCGCGGGACTTGCGGGCCAGCGCACGCTGCGCGCCGGCGGCCACATACCAGCGACCCACGGCGTAAAGCACCAGCATCCCGGCAAGGGCCACGCCCGCGAACCACTCAATCGACACCTGCCCGCGCTGCAGCACGATGAAGGCCGCCGCCAGTGGCCCGACGGCCGACCCGGCGTTGCCGCCGACCTGAAAGACCGATTGCGCGAAGCCGGGCCGCATCCCGGCGGCCAGACGGGCGATGCGCGATGCCTCGGGGTGGAAGATGGCCGATCCGAAGCCGATCAGCGCCACCGAAACCAGCACGATTGCAAAGCTTTGCGCATGGGCCAGCAAGATCAGCCCCGCCCCGGTCGAAGCCATGCCGGCCGCCAGCGCATAGGGCAGGGGCCGCCGGTCGGTGTAAAGCCCGACCACCGGCTGCAGGATCGAGGCAGTTCCCTGGAAGACGAAGGTGATCAGCCCGATCTGCGTGAAGGACAGCGCAAGGTTTTCCTTCAGCAGCGGATAGGCGGCCGGGATCAGCGACTGCATCAGATCGTTCAGAAAGTGCCCCAGCGCCACCGCAAAGATGACGGGAACAACCGTGGATTCAGCGGTTGAGGCGGCGGGAGTATTGGCGGACATGGCAACCTTCTTGACGTATCGCCGCGGCACAATGCAGCGGCGACAGACAATTTACAATGTCCGCCGATGCGTTTCTGGTCAGACCACGACAGCCCGACTCGGATGTCAGCCGTAAACGGCCGCTTTCCCGAAATGCTTGACCAGCAGGTAGTAGAACACGGCGCGATACTTGTTCCGCTCGGACTTGCCGTAGGTGTCGATGGCGGCGTTGATGCCTTCCATCAGGGCCGGGCCGTCCTTGAGGCCAAGTTTCCTGATCAGGAAATTCGCCTTGATGCGCTCAAGCTCGGCCTCGTCGCTGGCGGCGACGGTCTGCGCGTCGTTGTCATAGATGGCCGGGCCGCAGCCGATTGTGACCTTGGTCAGCAGCGCCATGTCGGGTTCGACCTTGCACTTCTGCCGCAGATCCTCGGCGTATTTCGCGATCAGTTCGTCTCTCTTGCCCATTCCGTCCCCACTTGATACCGCGCCGCGCCCGATGCGCGCGCTACACGGTGAAAACCTTAGGGGAAGCGTTTCGGGTCACAAAGGGAAATGTGCCGCAGGGTTCCCCCTGCGGCAATGCGCAGCGCGGCGGGGTTCAGTAGCGGTAGTGATCGCTCTTGAACGGGCCTTCCACCTTGACGCCGATATAGTCGGCCTGTTCCTTGCGAAGTTCGGTCAGTTTGACGCCGATCTTCTTCAGGTGCAGGCGGGCCACCTTTTCGTCCAGCGCCTTGGGCAGGATATAGACGCCCGGCGCATATTCGGCGTTGCGGGTCCACAACTCGATCTGGGCCAGCACCTGGTTGGTGAAGCTGGCCGACATCACAAAGCTGGGGTGGCCGGTGGCATTGCCAAGGTTCAGCAGGCGGCCTTCGGACAAGAGGATGATCCGGGCGCCCGAGGGCATCTCGATCATGTCCACCTGATCCTTGATGTTGGTCCATTTGTGGTTGCGCAGGGCGGCGACCTGAATTTCGTTGTCGAAGTGGCCGATGTTGCCGACGATGGCCATGTCCTTCATCTCGCGGATATGCTCGATGCGGATCACGTCCTTGTTGCCGGTGGTGGTGATGAAGATATCCGCCGTGGCGACTTCATCCTCCAGCAGCGTGACCTCATAGCCGTCCATCGCCGCCTGCAGCGCGCAGATCGGGTCAACCTCGGTCACCTTCACGCGGGCGCCGGCGCCGCGCAGGGACGCTGCCGAACCCTTGCCCACGTCGCCATAGCCGCAGACCACGGCGACCTTGCCGGCCATCATGGTGTCGGTGGCGCGACGAATGCCATCGACCAGCGATTCCTTGCAGCCATACTTGTTGTCGAACTTCGACTTGGTGACCGAGTCATTGACGTTGATCGCCGGGAAGGGCAGCTGGCCCTTCTTGTGCAGTTCATACAGGCGATGGACGCCGGTGGTGGTTTCCTCGCTGACGCCTTTGATCGCGGCACGCTGGGCGGTGAACCAGCCGGGGCTGGCGGCCAGACGTTTCTTGATCTGGTTGAACAGGCAAACCTCTTCATCGCTGGTGGGAACGGCGATCAGGTCGGTCTCACCCGCCTCAACCCGGGCACCCAGAAGGATGTACAGCGTCGCGTCGCCGCCATCATCCAGGATCATGTTGCAGGTGCCTTCGGCGAACTGGAATATCTTGTCGGTGTATTCCCAGTATTCCTCCAGCGTTTCGCCCTTCACGGCGAAAACCGGGGTGCCCGAGGCCGCAATCGCGGCCGCCGCATGGTCCTGCGTCGAGAAGATGTTGCACGAGGCCCAGCGCACATCGGCACCCAGCGCCTTCAGCGTTTCAATCAGAACGCCGGTCTGGATGGTCATGTGCAGGCTGCCGGCAATCCGCGCGCCCTTCAGCGGCTGCGCCGCGCCGAATTCTTCACGGCACGCCATAAGGCCCGGCATCTCGGTTTCGGCGATGGTCAGTTCCTTGCGGCCGAATTCGGCCAGACCGATATCCTTGACGATGTAATCCGCAGCCATAAGGCGCACTCCTTGAACCTGTGTCGGGTGGCAGATAGCATTCCCGGCATATTTGGACAATTGCGGAACGGCCCCACAGCCCATGAACGGCGGATTGCTTGATTTCTCGGCCCCGGCGGACAGCGATTGCGCGGTGGCCCTGACTTGCGATGCCGCCTACCTGCCCTGGGCCCTGCATCTGGCGCGGCAGATCGTTCTGGCCAGCCCCGCGCGCGACTTCGATGTGCTGATCGTCTCGGCGCAGCCGCTGGCCTTGCCCAATTGGGCGGCGCAGGCGGGCATCCGCAATCTGGTCAGCGATGCGCTGGAGAACGGGCCGAACCTGCCGACCCGCTGGCTGCCGAACAGCACCTACCTGCGGCTTTATCTGGCGCGCGATCTGGCCAACCGTTACCGGCGCATCCTGTATCTGGATTGCGACATGTTCTTTGAGGGCGGCGATCTGAGCCGTCTTTTGCGGATTGATCTGGGGCGGCACCCGCTGGCCGCCGTGCAGGACGTGATGTGCATGGTGATCCCGAACCATCACGGGGTGGAGTTGCGGGCCATCGGCGCACCGCCCTCGCGGACGATGAACGCGGGGCTTCTGCTGATCGACACCGCCGCCTGGAACGCCGACCGGGTTCTGGAACGCTGTCTTGATCTGGGCACGACCAAGCCCGAAATCTTCGTGAAACACGACCAGGCCCTGCTGAACGGCGTCTTTCAGGGCGCCTTTGCGGAACTGTCGCCGGCTTGGAACTGGCAGCTGAACCAGCGTTTTCCCCTGCTGAGCAGGCGCTTTCCGGCGCGGATTCGCCACTTCATCGGGCCGGACAAGCCGTGGAAAGACCCCGCCGGCAAGCTTGAGGCGCGGATCAGGCTGGCCTATGCCGAGTATGTCCGGGCCATCATGCCCGAAGCGCCTTTGGTGCAGGGCCCGGTGCCGCCTCTGGTGCCGCTGGATGTGCTGGCGCGGCATGTGCTGGACCAATACCGGATGCGCAGGCAGCTTGAGGGCCAGCTTGCGCGGTTCCGCAATGAATGGGACGTGAAACTGTGAAGACCCCCCGCGCGTGGCAACGCATGCTTTCCGGCCGCCGGCTTGACCTGCTGGACCCGACCCCGGTGGATATCGAGGTCGAAGACATCGCCCATGGCCTTGCCTTCGTCGCGCGCTGGAACGGGCAGACGCGGGGTGACTGGCCCTATTCCGTGGCCGAGCATTCCTTGCTGGTCGAAGAGATCTTCGGCCGCACCAACCCGAAGGTCGAAGCGCGCTGGCGGCTGGCGGCCCTGCTGCACGATGCGCCCGAATATGTGATCGGCGACATGATCAGCCCGGTGAAGGCGGCCGTCGGTCCCGGCTATGGCGAGATGGATGCGCGGATCGCGGCGGCGGTGCATATCCGCTTTGGCCTGCCGGCGGTGCTGCCGGCACCGGTCAAGAAGGCCATCAAGGCGGCCGACAAGGTTTCAGCCTGGCTTGAGGCGGTTCAGATCGCCGGGTTTTCCGAGAAAGAGGCCGACAAGCTGTTCGGGCGGCCGGAGAACATGGTTCTGAAAGGTCTTGAAATAAAATTGCGTCCGCCCGCGGTGGTGCGGGCGGACTATTGCGCGAGGCATGCCGAACTGTTGGCCAAACTCACGATTTGAACGCCTTTGCGGGGCGGTTGTGACGGCCTTCGGCGGGGGTTGCCGGGCGGTAGCCGCCGGTGGCGATCAGCAGGGATTCTGCGATAAGACGCAGCATGGCTTGTTCCTTTCACGGGGTTGACGTAGGCTTTTCATAGCTGATGCCGATCTGACCAGCGAGTCAGCTATTTTTCTGATCTGTTAGCCAGGCTTTCATATGGCGCTCGACTGGAAAAGCTTTCCCTCCCTCACCTCGCTGCGCGCGTTCGAAGCGGTGGCGCGGTTGCAGGGCTTTTCGCAGGCCGCCCGCGCGCTGAACGTCACCCACGCCGCCGTGGCCCAGCAGGTCCGCGCGCTTGAGGCCGAACTGGGCCATGAGCTGGTCTATCGTGAGGGGCGGTCGCTGCAGCTGACGGCCACCGGCGCCAAGCTGGCGCAGGCGCTGGCCGAGGGGTTCGGCACGATTGACCGCGCCCTGGCCGAGTTGCGGGCCGCACAGGGGCAGGCGCCGCTGCGGATCACCATGACGCCCGCCTTCGCCACCCAATGGCTGATGCCGCGGCTGGGGGAATTCTGGACGCGCCACCCTGAAGTGCCGCTGCTGCTGCACCCCGAGCAGCGCGTCATGGACCTGCGGCGTGAAGGGATTGACCTGGGCATCCGCTTTGGCACCGGGCACTGGCCGGGCGCAGACGCCGAAATGCTGGTGCCGGCGCGCTATGTGGTGGTGGCCGCGCCCGAGTTGCTGGGCGAAGCGCGCGAGCTGACCACCGCCGAAATGTCGGCCCTGCCCTGGGTGATCGAACAGGACTGGCCCGAAGCGATGACCTGGCTGCGCCGCAACGGGCTGGAACCCGATGCGATGTCGGTCACGCTGATGCCGAATGAGGAACTGGCGCTGGCCGCCGCCCGGCAAGGCCTTGGCCTGCATGTGGAATCCGAGGCGCTGGTGGCCGAGGACGTGGCCGAGGGCAACCTTGTGGTGCTGCGCCATATCCGCGATGACAGCCTGGCATATTACATGGTGACGCGCCCGGGGCCAAAGCGCCCCGAGCTGCGTCTGTTCATGCGCTGGCTGAAATCGGCGGTCTGAGCGGGATCAGATCCGCAGGTCGTCGGCCGATTTGCCGGCCTTCAGCGCTGCGTCAAACCAGCGCGGCTTGCGCCCGCGGCCGGTCCAGGTGTCGGCCGGATTGGCCGGATTGGCGTATTTGGCCACCGCGGCCGACCGCTTGCGGCCGGTTTGCAATCCGGTCAGCTCGGCCAGCGAATATCCCATTTCACGCGCTTTGGCATCCAGCGCCTCGATCGCCTTTTGCTTCTGCTTTTCCGCGAAGCCGGAAATGGCTTTTGCAACCTGGGTCTGATGTTTCTTCAGATCCTCAAGCGTCATGTTTTCAAGGTCGAACGTCATTGCGCATTCCTTTCGGTCTTCCTCAGGAATGATTAATGCCGCAACCCGGCAAACTCAATACACCAGATTATTTCGGGCTGCGCTTTGCCAGAATACGCTGAAGCGTCCGGCGATGCATCGAAAGCCGGCGCGCGGTTTCCGAAACATTGCGGTCGCACATTTCATAGACGCGCTGAATATGCTCCCACCGCACGCGGTCGGCCGACATCGGGTTTTCGGGCGGCTGGGGCAGCGCATCGGCTTTCGACAGCAGGGCGTTGGTCACGTCATTGGCGTCGGCCGGCTTTGACAGATAGTCGGTCGCCCCGATCTTGACCGCGGCGACGGCGGTGGCAATCGCGCCATAACCGGTCAGCACCACGACGCGGCAATCGGGCCGGCGTTCACGCAGCGCCTCGACCACGTCCAGCCCGTTGCCGTCTTCAAGCCGCAGGTCCACCACGGCATAGGCGGGCGGGCGCGTCAGGGCAATGGCACGGCCGGCGGCCACGCTGCCGGCCGTTTCGGGCAGAAAGCCGCGCTTTTCCATGGCCTTGGCCAGACGCTTCACAAAGGGTTCGTCATCGTCAACCAGAAGCAGGCTGCGATCCGGACCCAGTTCCGCGCCAAGGTCTTCCGCCATGTCGCCCCCCAATTGCTGCAGATACCTTACGCAAATTAGGCCGGATGCCGGGCGGGGTCAAACCCCGTCAGGACGGGGCTTTCTCGACAAAGCAGGAAACGCGGTCGGCCATGCCGTCGGCGGTTTCCTCACGCCGGAAAAAGTCGACGAAACCGACCTTGGGCAGAACCAGATAGGTGAAGGTTGAATGATCGACCAGATAGTAATCCGGATCGCCTTCCTGCTTGCGGTAATAGGTCTTGTAGGCCTGCGAGGCAGCCTTGACCTGTTCGGCGCTGCCGGTCAGCCCCACCATCTTGGGGTGCAGGTTGGCGGCGAAATCGCGCACGACCTCGGGCGTATCGCGTTCCGGGTCGATCGAGATGAAGACCGGCTGCACGTCAAATCCGCGCTCTTCCAGAATGTCCACCGCCTCGGCATTGCGGGCATTGTCCATCGGGCAGACATCGGGGCAGAACGTATAACCGAAATAGATCAATGACGGTTTTGTGATCACCTGGGCATCGGTCACGGAATTGCCGTCGCCGTTGATCAGCGTGAAGGGACCGCCGATATCACCGCCGCCCACCTGACCGGCGCGGCAATCGGCAAAGACGTCACCGGCACTTGGCCGGGCGACCAGCCAGTAATAGCTGCCGCCCAGAAACGCCGCCGTCGCCAGAATGGCCGCCCCCGCATACACCCTTTGCATCACGCGCCCCTTACCCTTGCCATTTGCGCCGCCATGTTGCCACCCTTGCCGCAGGATGGCCAGAGCCGGAGCCCGCGGCATGACGACATCAGACCCCACCCCCGCCTTCCTGCCCGAACGGGCAGACTGGCTGCGCCTGCGCACGCTGATCCTGTTGCGCTGGATGGCGATCTTCGGTCAGCTGGTGGCCCTGACCGTGGCCGACCGCTACTTCGCAATCCTCTTGCCGCTTGGCCTTTGCTACATGGCCGTGGGCGCCGCGGTGATTGCCAACCTTCTGTCGATCTACCTCTTCCCCGAAAACAAGCGTCTGACCGAAACCGAAGCGCTGATGACGCTGACCTTTGATCTGACGCAGCTTTCGTTCCTGCTGTATCTGACCGGGGGGCTGACCAACCCCTTCGCCCTGCTGATCCTGGCGCCGGTGACGGTTTCTGCCTCGGTTCTGGAGCTGCGATCGACGGTGTTTCTGGGCCTGCTGGCGGTGTTCTTCGTCACGCTGATCGCGCTGTTCAACGTGCCCCTGCGGACCGAAGAGGGCGCGCTGTTGCGGGTGCCGGGGCTGTTCGGCTTTGGCTTCTGGCTGTCGCTGGTCATCGGGATCGCCTTTCTGGGGCTTTATTCCCGCCGGGTGGCGACCGAGATGCACTCGATGTCGGACGCGCTTCTGGCCACGCAGATGGCACTGGCGCGCGAGCAGAAGCTGACCGATCTGGGCGGCGTGGTCGCCGCCGCCGCGCATGAACTGGGCACGCCCCTTGCCACGATCAAGCTGGTGTCGGCCGAGATGATTGATGAGCTTGCCGACAACCCCGACCTGCAGGACGACGCCCGCCTGATCCGCGATCAGGCCGACCGCTGCCGCGATATCCTGCGGTCGATGGGCAAGGCCGGAAAGGACGATCTGCATCTGCGGACGGCCCCCCTGGGCGCAGTGCTGCGCGAGGCGGCCGAGCCGCATCTTGGCCGCGGCAAGGAGGTGATCTTCACCCTCGTCGCTGCCCCCCGCGCCGATGCCGCCGAACCCACCATCCGCCGCCGCCCGGAACTGATTCACGGCATCCGCAATCTGGTGCAGAACGCCGTCGATTTCGCGCGCGAACGGGTTTGGGTCGATGCCGTCTGGACCCAGCGCAATGTCACGCTGCGCATCATCGACGATGGCGACGGCTTTCCGCCCCAGGTCATCGGCCGCATTGGCGATCCCTTCGTGCGCTCACGCCGGGCGGGTGAGGAACACCGTCAGGACCGGCCGGGGTATGAGGGGATGGGCCTTGGCCTGTTCATCGCGAAAACCCTGCTGGAACGGACCGGGGCCGAACTGTCCTTTGCCAACGCGGGCGATCCGTTCCTGACCCCCGAGGAACGGCCTGAACGCAGCGGCGCGATTGTCGAGGTGATCTGGCCCGCCAGCGCCATAACCGCCGACCGTGGTGAGCCGCTGGGCGAAAACCAGACGATCACCTGAAGGCTTTGCCCCGGTTAACGCGCTGTTAACGCTCAAAGGCGATGCTGCGCGGGCAGGTCGGCCGAAGCGGAGCTTTCCTTGGATCTTTTCATTGCGATTGCCATCGTTCTGACGGCGCTGCTGACGGCCATGGCGGCACTTTCGTTTCACGCCGCCGTCGAATCGCGCCGCCCGCCGCCGCCCACACGGATCTTCAGCGATGATGACCCCGGAACGGTATTCCTGTTTGATGGCGAACGGCTGGTGGATTCCAGCCCCCGTGCCCGGGCGCTGCTTTCGTCGCTGCAACTGGGCGGCGGGCCCTGGCCGCAGCTGGTGCGCCACCTCTCGCGGCTGTTCCCGGAACTGGAGGCCCAGCTTGCGACGCTGGGCGAACGCGGCGCGCTGTGCCTTGTCTCGGCGCCCGACGCGGCAACGCCGACCGTCCTGCGCGCCGAAGACCGGGGCGGACTGATCCGGCTGGAACTGACAGAAGCCGGGCGCGAAAGGGGCAGGGGAACCGACCCGTTCACGCTGCACGCGCTGATGGAAGAGATTGCCGAGATGCGGCAACTGGTGGCCGAAATGCCCGGCCTTGCCTGGCGCACCGATGCGCGCGGCGAAATCACCTGGTGCAACGGCGCCTATATGGCCGCCGCGACCGCCCTTCTGGGCGACGGCAACGCGCCCAGCTGGCCGCCGCTGCGCCTGTTCGATGCCGCGGCCCTGCCCGCCGATGGCAGCCACCAGCGGGCGCGGCTGGTGATCAGCCCGCGCGACATCCGCTGGTATGATCTGATGGCAGGGCCGGACGGCCCGGGCGGGCAGCTTTGCTTTGCAACGCCGGCCGATGCGCTGGTGCGGGCCGAAACCACCCTGCGCGAGTTCATGCAGACGCTGACCAAGACCTTTGCGCAACTGCCGATCGGGCTGGCGATCTTCGACCATCACCGCAAGCTGCAGCTGTTCAACCCGGCTATGCTGGACCTGACCGGGCTGGCCCCCGATTTCCTGATGCTGAAACCCTCGCTGATCTCGGTTCTCGATGCGCTGCGCGACCGCCGGATGCTGCCGGAACCGAAGGATTATCACGTCTGGCGCCGCGAACTGGTGAACATGGAACGGGCAGCCTCCGAGGGGCTGTATCAGGAAACCTGGAACCTGCCCGACGGCCAGGTGTTCCGCGTCACCGGCCAGCCCCACCCTGATGGCGCGCTGGCGCTGATGTTCGAAGATGTCTCGTCCGAAATCCTGCGGACGCGCCGCTATCGGGCCGATCTGGAGCTGGGCCAGTCGGTCATCGATTCGATGGAAGAGGCGGTGGCGGTCTTTTCGCCCGAGGGGCATCTTGTGATGACCAACCGCGCCTATGGCTTGCTCTGGGGGCACGACCCGGCGGAAGGCATCGGCGCGGTGCCGTTCCGGCGGGTCGCGGCGCAATGGCGGTCGATGACAGCGCCGGGTCCGCTTTGGCATCAGGTTGAGGACTTTCTTTCAACCTTCGGCGACCGGCAGGGCTGGGCCGCCTCAACCCGTCTGGCCGACGGGCGTGAGCTGATCTGCCGCTTCGTCCCGCTTGCCGGCGGGGCCACGCTTTCGGCCTTTCGGATTCCCTCCAACGCCATCGCAAAGCCCGCCCGCAAAAGCGCCGGCGGCCAGCAGCGGGCCGGCAACCCTTAGCGCTTGCGGTCACCGGCGCGGCGGCTAGACTCGCGCCATGACCAAACCGGATGCTCCTCGCCTGACTCTGCCCCTGCCCGATGAAGAGGCGACCGGCAGGCTGGCGGCATGGTTCGCACCCCGGCTGGCGGCGGGCGACTGCATCCTGCTGGAAGGCCAGATCGGCGCGGGGAAAAGCCATTTCGCGCGGGCATTTATCCGGGCAAGGCTGGGGCGGATGGAGGATGTGCCGTCGCCCACCTTCACCCTGGTTCAAAGCTATGATGCCGGCGATGTGGAAATCTGGCATGCCGACCTCTACCGCCTGACCAACCCGGATGAGGCGCTGGAGCTTGGGCTGGATGAGGCCTTTGCCAATGCCATCACCCTGATCGAATGGCCCGACCGTCTGGGCCGCGCGCAGCCACCCGACGCGATCCGCATTGCCCTGACGGTGGCGGGCGAGGGGCGGCTGGCAACGGTCGATCTGCCCGGCCGCGCCGGCATGGCGCGGGCACTGGCGGCGGATTGGGGCGCCGATGGCTGACCGGCAGCAGTTATCGCGCGATTTTCTGGCCGCGGCCGGCTGGGGCGCGGCCCGGCGGCAACCGCTGGCCGGCGACGCCTCGGACCGCCGGTATGAGCGGCTGACGCTGGATGGCCGCAGCGCCGTCCTGATGGATGCGCCCCCCGGCAAGGGCGACGATCCGGCCGATTTCCTGCGCATCGGCCGGCATCTGCGGGGGCTTGGCCTTTCGGCGCCCGATTGTCTGGCCGAAGACCTGCCGAACGGCTTCCTGCTGCTCGAGGATCTGGGCGATGGTGTCTTTGCGCGCGTTGTCCTTGCCGATCCGGCGCTGGAGATGCCGCTTTACACCCTTGCCACCGATGCGCTTGCCCATCTGCAGGCCCATCCGGCGCCCCCGGGCCTGCCCAACCTGACCGCGAAAGACTGGGCCGAAGCTGCGGCCTTTGCGCTGGACTGGTACCGCTTTGCCATCACCGGTGACCGCGTGGCGACCGGCGACTTTGTCCTTGCGCTGACCGAAGCGCTGACAGATCACGCCGACGGGCCGCGCGTGCTGATCCTGCGCGACTTCCACGCCGAAAACCTGATGTGGCTGCCCGAACGCGCCGGGCTGGCGCGCGTCGGGTTGCTGGACTTTCAGCTGGGGCAGATGGGCCAGCCGGTTTACGATCTGGTCTCGCTGCTGCAGGACGCGCGGCGTGAGGTCGGCGTCCCGACCGCCCACGCCTGCATGGCCGCCTTTGCCGCCCGGACCGGCGCCGAAGATGCCGCCACCCGGCGCGCGGCCACGGTCTTTGGCGCCCAGCGGGCGCTGCGGATTCTGGGCATCTTCGCGCGGCTGTGTCTGGTTGGCGGCAAGCCGGGCTATCTTTCGATGATGCCGCGGGTCTGGGGCCAGTTGCAGCAGAACCTGGCGGCGCCGGAACTGTCACGCCTGCGGCGGATTTGCGATAACCTGCTGCCGCCGCCCGGCCCCGAAGCCCTGCTGCGGATAGGTGAGAAATGCGGCCGTTTCCGCTGATGCTTTTCGCCGCCGGCCGCGGCACCCGCATGGGGGCGCTGACGGCAGACCGGCCCAAACCGCTGATCCCGGTGGCCGGCCGGCCGCTGATCGACCATGCGCTGGATCTGGCGACAGCCGCCGGCGCGCACCCGGTCGTGGTGAACCTGCACTACCTTGGCCGCCAGATCGCCGGGCATCTGGCGGGCCGTGAGCTGCTGTTCAGCGATGAAAGCGAGGCGTTGCTGGAAACCGGCGGCGGGTTGCGCAAGGCGCTGCCGCTTCTGGGCCCGGGTCCGGTGCTGACACTGAACAGCGACGCGGTCTGGACCGGGCGGAACCCGCTGGAGCAGCTGGCGGCGGCCTGGGAACCCGGGCGGATGGACGCGCTTCTGCTTCTGGCCCCCGTCGCGCAGGCAACCGGCCACAGCGGGACGGGCGATTTTCTGATGGACGGCGCCGGCCGGCTGCGGCGCGCGGCAGGTGCCCCCGGTCTGGTTTATCTGGGCGCGCAGATCATCCGGACCGAAGGGCTGCATGCCATTCCCGATGCGGCCTTTTCGCTGAACCGGTTGTGGGATGCGATGATTGCCGAAGGCCGCGTCTTTGGCGTGGTGCATCAGGGCGGCTGGTGCGACGTGGGCCGGCCCGAAGGCATCGCGGTGGCCGAGGCGCTGCTGGCCGGGGGTGCCGCATGATCCCGACCGGCGTTCACACCCTGCCCCCGGGCGTCGATTTCCCGGCCGAGCTTGTTGCCGGCCTGTGCAGCCACCTGAGGGACAGCCCGCCCGAGGCGATGGCGCGGGTGACGGTTTATCTGAACACCGCGCGCATGCTGATGCGGGTGCGTGAGGCGTTCATCCGCCGTGCCCCGGTTCTGCTGCCCCGGCTGCGGCTGATCACGGCGCTGGCCGATGATCCGGCGCTGGGTTTGCCCGCCGCAACCCCGCCGCTGCGCCGGCGGCTGGAACTGGCGCGGCTGGTTTCCGGCCTGTTGCATGCCCAGCCCGATCTGGCGCCGCGATCGGCGGTCTTCGATCTGGCCGACAGCCTTGCCGCGCTGATGGACGAGATGCAGTCGGAAGGCGTCGGCATTGACCGGCTGATGGGGCTGGACGTGTCAAACCACTCGGCGCACTGGGCGCGGGTGCAGACCTTCTTCCGCATCATCGCCCCCCAGCTGACCGACGACACCAGTCCTGACCCGGGCACCCTGCAGCGGCTGGCGGTGGAGCGGCTGATCGCGCGCTGGCAGGCCAACCCGCCGGCCGATCCGGTGATCGTGGCGGGATCGACCGGGTCGCGCGGCATGACCGCCCGGCTGATGGCCGCGGTGGCGCGTTTGCCCAACGGCACGGTGGTGTTGCCGGGGTTTGACGGGAACCTGCCGCCCGACGCATGGGAGGCGATGGATGACATCCTGACCTCGGAAGATCATCCGCAGTTCCGCTATCGCCAGTTGGCCCGCCAGCTGAACTGCAGTCCGCTGGATTTCCGGTCATGGACCACGGCGCCGGCACCCGCACCCGACCGGAACCGGCTGATCTCGCTGTCGTTGCGCCCCGCGCCGGTGACCGACCGCTGGCTGGCCGAGGGGCCGGGACTGCCCGACCTGATCGGGGCCACGCAGGAGATGACGCTGATCGAGGCGCCGACCCCCCGCGCCGAGGCGCTGGCGATTGCGCTGATCCTGCGCGAGGCGGCCGAAACCGGAAGCCGCGCCGCCCTGATCACGCCCGACCGCACGCTGGCCCGGCATGTCACGGCGGCGCTGGACCGCTGGCAGATCCTGCCCGACGATTCAGCGGGCCGGCCGCTGGCCCTGTCGGCGCCGGGCCGGTTCCTGCGGCATGTGGCAGACCTTTTCTGCACCCGGCTGACGGCGGACAGGCTGCTGATCCTGCTGAAACACCCGCTGACCTCCAGCGGCGACGGCCGGGGCCTGCATGCGCTGCTGTCGCGTGAGCTTGAGCGGCGGCTGCGGCGCCACGGCCCCGCCTTCCCGACGCCCGATGATCTGGTGCATTGGTCCGCCAGTTCGGGGATCGAAGGCGCAGCGGATTGGGCGGCCCGGCTGTCCGGCATCCTGGGCGCGGCGGCGGATACCGGCGGGCCGCTGCCTCTGGCCGACCATGTCGCGCGCCACCGGGCGCTGGCCGAAGAACTGGCCAGCGGCAGCGCCGCAGAGGGCAGCGGCGGGTTGTGGGACAAGGCCACCGGGCAGGCCGCCCTCCAACTGATCGGGGAACTCGCCGCCGAGGCCGCGCATGGCGGTGAGATGACGGCGGTGGAATACCGCGATCTGTTTCAGGCGCTGCTCGCGCGGGGCGAGGTGCGCGAAACCGTGCAAAGCCATCCGCAAATCCTGATCTGGGGCACGGTCGAGGCGCGGATGCAGGACGCCGGTCTGGTCATTCTGGGGGGGCTGAACGATGGCGTCTGGCCGCAACTGCCCGACCCGGACCCCTGGCTGAACCGCGCATTGCGCAAGGAAGCGGGGCTGTTGCTGCCCGAACGGCGGATCGGCCTTTCGGCGCATGACTATCAGCAGGCCGTCGCCGCGCCGCGCGTGGCGCTCAGCCGGGCCGCCCGCGATGCCGAGGCGGAATGCGTGCCGTCACGCTGGCTGAACCGGCTGACCAACCTGATGGCCGGCCTGCCCGGCAAGAACGGGCCGCAGGCGCTGGA
>JACZKR010000310.1 GCA_014859945.1 Paracoccaceae bacterium
GATGGGTTGCGTCGGCCGCCGGCAAAGGTCCGGGCCGATGCAACCCGAACCCCTTACAGGAGACTTCCCGAATGACCCGCTTCAACCGCTTTTCCGCCGCCGCCCTGCTGGGCCTCAGCCTTTTCGCCGCGCCGATGGCCATGGCCTCGTCCGATGAGATCGACGCCGCGACCCGTGACAAGGTGACGGCCGAACTGGTCGCGCAGGGCTATGACGTGCGCAAGATGGAGATGGAGGACGGCATGATCGAGGTCTATGCCGTCAAGGATGGCAAGACCTATGAGCTTTACCTCGATGCCGCGCTGAAGGTGGTGAAGTCCTGCGAAGGCGGCGAGTGCGAGGGCGACAACGACTGACGCCCCCGGCCGGGCGGGAAGGCCCCGCCCGGCGCCCCCCATAAGGATATCGCCATGAAAACCCGTCTTTACGTCTGGGACCCGCTGGTCCGCCTGTTTCACTGGTCGCTGGTCGCGGCCTTTCTGTCCAACGCCTTCCTGACCCGCCCCGGCAAGGAGGTTCATGAATGGGTGGGCTATGCCGTGGCAGGGCTGATCGCGCTGTGGCTGGTCTGGGGTCTGGTCGGGCCGCGCCATGCCCGCTTTGCCGATTTCCCCCCGGCACCCGGGGCGGCGGTGGGCCATCTGGCCGAAATCGCCGCCGGCCGCCGCCGCGCCCATGCCGGGCATTCGCCCCTGGGCGCGCTGATGATCTACAACCTGCTTCTGACCATGGCGGCGCTGGCGCTGACCGGCTGGATGCAGACCACGGTCAGCTTCTTCGGGGTGGACTGGGTGGAGGAACTGCACGAGGCGCTGGTCCTTTGGGCCGAGGTTTCGGTCGTCGTGCATGTTGCCGCCGTGGTGATCGAAAGCCGCAGGTTGCGGGTGAACCTTCCGAAGTCGATGCTGACGGGCTACAAGGATTTCACCGATCCGCAGGTTCAGCCGCAGCCGCCGCATTGACCTGCCGCCCCCCCTTTGCCGCCCCCTAGCCGGACCCTGAGATGACCCTGCATCCCGCCTCTGCCCTTCACCGTCCGGCCGCGCCGGGCGTTCTGGTGGCGCTGATCCTGTTCCAGATCGTCTGCACGCTGTTCTTCGTCGCCGATGTGGCGACCGACATGCAGGGCAGGGGTTTGGCCGTGCTGACCGACTGGCACCTCATGCCCGAGATCGGGGCCACCACCGGGTTGTTCCTGGGCATCCTGTTCGAGATCGCGGTGCTAGTGCGGCTCTTGCGGCGGCAGGCGCGGCTGCAGCAGGGGATGAGCGTGGCCGCCGGCGCGCTGGCCGAGGTGATGGAGGGCTGGTTCGCCCGCTGGGGCCTGACCCCGGCCGAGGCCGATGTGGTGGCCTTTACCGTGAAGGGCTTTTCCATCGCCGAGGTGGCGGGGTTCCGGGGATCGTCCGAGGCGACGGTGAAGACCCATCTGAACGCGATCTACCGCAAATCGGGGGCGGCGGGCCGGGCGCAGCTGATCAGCCTTCTGGTCGAGGATCTTTTGCGCGCCCCGCTGGTTGACCTGCGCCCCGGCGCCCCGGCCCGGCCAGCCGAACGCGACGCGGGGTAGGGGGCAGGCAGGCGAAACCGTGCGTCGGGGGCGAAACGCCCAGCGCCGCCCGCCATGGCGAAGGCCATCGCCTTCGCCACTTCCCGACATCGGCAACCTGCACCGGACGGGCCTCAAAGGCCCGGCCAGCGCCCGCCCCGCCCATGGCGGGCGCTTCTCGCCCGCCGGGGCAAGCGCTGGCCTCTCGCCTTGCGTGCCGAACCGACTCCGGTTGACCCCGCACCAGCGGGCGGGGGCGAGGCCGCGCCTCGCCTTCTCCCGCCCGGGCAACGTAGGGTG
>JACZKR010000311.1 GCA_014859945.1 Paracoccaceae bacterium
GCAGGCAATCTGGGCGATGATCGGGGCGGCGGCACTGGCGGGCTGCGTGGCGCCGGATGGAGCGCCGGTGCTGGTGCCGGGCGGCGGTGTGCCGGCGGCCCAGACGCGGCCCGCGCCGTTGGCCGACAATGCGGGATTTGCCGCCGTGGTCAGCCGGGTCGAACCCCTGGCCGAAAGCTATTGCCGCAGCATGACGCGCGGCGGCAACTGCGATTTCCGCATCGTGATCGACGACCGCCCCGGCCAGCCGCCCAACGCCTTCCAGACGCTGGACAGCGCCGGCCGGCCGGTTCTGGGCTTTACCAAGGCGCTGATCGCCGATGCCCGCAATGCCGATGAACTGGCCTTCGTGATGGGCCACGAGGCCGCCCACCACATCGCCGGCCATATCCCCCAGCAACAGCAGAACGCCATGGCGGGTGCGCTTCTGGCCGGTGTGATCGCGGCCGCTGCTGGCGCCTCGCCCCAGGACATGGACGCGGTGCAGCAGATGGGCGCGACCATGGCAGTCCGCAGCTATTCCAAGGAGTTCGAGCTGGAAGCGGATGCACTGGGCGCCGAGATCGCCTGGCGCGCGGGCTTTGACCCGATGCGCGGCGCCGCCTTCTTTGACCGGCTGCCTGACCCGGGTGACCAGTTCCTGGGCAGCCACCCGGCCAACAGCCAGCGCAAGGCCATCGTGGCGCGCACCGTGGCGCGGCTGCAATCGGGCGGTTGATCTGCGACGTTGATCTGCGTCAAGGCGCCGCGCCCCGGACCGGCGCAGCCTGCGGTCAGGAAACCGCAACGGAATGACGCAGATGATGGGATATGTCGAACAGCCGCGCGCCTGGGGCTATACCCGGGGCATGGCGCGCGCGATCGGGGTGAACCTGCCCGATGCCGTGGTGCAGGGCTGGCTCAGCCGCGATGAACTGGCGGTGCTGGTGGATACCTGCGGCCAGTGCGGCCACACCGGCGAATGCACCGACTGGCTGGCCCGCCCCACGCCGCCCGAGGCATTGCCGGGCTTCTGCCCCAACAGCCGCGCCATCGCCGCCTTGAAGCCCTAGGCCCGCGCCGCTAGCCTGCCGCGATGTTGCAGATCGAAGATGTCCTGCGCGACCGAGGCTCGCGCTATGCGGTCTCGGGCGGCCCGGTGCAGGGCCGCGCCGGGGCCGATGCCTTTCTGGCCGAACTGAAGCGCGCCAAGAAATTCGCCAAGGCCACCCACAACAGCTGGGCCGGCGTCTTCACCGACGCAGGCCCGGTGAAGAATGATGACGGAGAGGCCGGGGCAGGTGCCGTCATCCTGAAGATGGTCGAACGCGCCGGGTTGACCGACCATATCATCGTGGTGACGCGCTGGTATGGCGGGGTGCATCTGGGCGGCGACCGCTTTGCCCATGTGGTGACCTGCGTCCGCGCCTATCTGGAGGCGCTGGGCCGCGCGCCGTGATGGACAGCGCCGCGCTTTCGCGCTGATATGGCGGCAGGCCCCCGCAGAGGGGTGCCGCCATCGCGGCGGGGGAGGGACATATGCGCGAAATGCTGGCCGCCGAGGCGCGGCGGTTCTGGAACACCTGCGTCTGGTCATGGGATGGCTGGCGCGCGGCCTGGGCCAGCGAAAAGACGCTGCGGCAGTGGACGGTGGTCAACGTGTTGTCGGCCGCACTGGCATTCTCGCTGGACCTGACACCGGGCGAACGGGCGCTGATCCTGGCGCTGGGCCTGCTGGTGCTGGCGATGGAGCTGATGAACACCGGGCTGGAAGAGGTGGTCGATTACCTGTCGCGCGAGATCGACCCAAGGGCGAAAAAGGCCAAGGACTGCGGCTCGGCCGCGGTGGCGCTGGCGGCCTTTGCGGGCGGTGTGGCCTGGGTGGTCATCCTTCTGGGATAGGCCGGGCCAGCGCGGCCCGGCCCCTGCCTGACGGGTCAGGCGGTTTTCGTCCAGACGTTCGCCGCCCAGATCAGCGCGCCAAGCGCCACAAGGATTTCCGACACCATCAGCACCGGGCCGATGGAAGCCTCGGCCACCCGGCCCGAGATCAGCAGCGCCAGCCCGACCAGCAGCGCCAGCGCGCCGATCTGGTGCAGCCAGAAATGGGCCTTGCCCATCCAGCCGTCGGTCAGCGCCGGGATCAGCCGATAGGCCAGCCCGAAGACCGTCATCAGGGTGAAGCCCAGCAGATTGATATGCGCATGCACCGGCGCCATGGAATGGTCGCCCGAGGCGCCCATATGCATGCCGAACCCGATGCCAACCAGAAGATACAACGAACCGGTCACGAGAAACCCGCGTGAGATGTTCATGGTCCTGTCCCTACATTGCGCGGGTCTTGAAGGCTGCCCGCGGGGCAAGACTAGCACGGCGCCGGCCTGCGCGCCTGAAACATGGGCGACAGATATATGAAATAATTCCGCCCCGCCTCAGCGGCGGCGGTCGCGGGTCAGCGCCATGGTGACGCCAAAGACAAAGGCCGCCAGAACCGAGGGCAGGTTGCCGGCGGCGGGGGGCGTCATGCCATGGGCGGTCAGCACCTCGCGCAGCGCGCGTTCCATGTCGCCCGGGCCTCCAGCGGCGGCGCGGTTCAGCGCCTCAAGCGTGGCGGCGTCGAGTTCCGCCTGACGCGGCGGTCGGCGGGGGGCAAAGCCCACGACCGCCAGCACCAGCGCCAGCCCGGTCAGCCCCAGCCCGATCACCAATGAGGCAAAAAGCGGCCCCCGCGCCGCATCGAGCGCGGTCCAAAGTGCTGCCAGCAGAAAGCCGGCGCCGGTCAGCAGCGCCAGAAGGGCGGCAAGGCCGAAGCCGGCCTTGCACACCAGCCGCCGCAGCAGGGCTGAGACGGGCGGAAACACCCTAGCGCCGCGCCAGAATCAGGCCCAGAAGAAAGCCCGCGCCAACCGCCAGCCCCATCGCCGTGGCGGGATGGGTCTTCACCGCGGTATCTGCGGTCTCCAGATAGCCCTCGGCGCGTTCACGCACCTGTCCGGCGCGCTGGGCGGCTTCGTCGCGTACATGGTCATAGGCGCGGCGGGCGCGTGCGGCGACCTCTTCGGCCAGGCCTTCGCCCTGGCCCTTCACGGTATCGGCCAGCCGCGCCAGATCGGCCTTCAGAGTGGCGATCTGGGCCGTCAGTTCTTCAACGTCGGGCGTCTCGGTTCTGGGTTCGCGTGCCATGTCTGGTCCTCCTCGGTCATTGCCGGTCAGATGCCAAAGGTGGGAACCCGGTCGCGCCCTGTCAACGCAGCCGCCCCCGCGACGCAGCGGCACAGGCGGCAATCTGCCCGGATTGCGGGGCCCCCAAACGACAACACCCCGCGCCGGGGCGCGGGGTGTTTGTCTGCCGTTTCCGGGCTGGTGGAGCCACGGGGAATCGAACCCCGGACCTCTTGAATGCCATTCAAGCGCTCTCCCATCTGAGCTATGACCCCGTTCCAGTCGGCTGACGCGTGGGGCGCGTCGTGGGCGCTGTTTAGGGGCAGGCGCGGTGGGGTGCAAGGGGAAAAATGCACCAATTTCGCGCCTGCCGGAAAGTCGTCAGACTTCTTCTTCGTCGCCGGCCACGTCGGCCAGATCGTCCAGCGAGACGTTGTCGTCGGCGTCGTCTTCCAGCAGTTCGTCGTCCATCTCGGTGTCATCCGCGACGGCGCCGACCAGCAGTTCATCATCGGCTTCCAGATCGTCAACCAGCGTGTCGTCGTCCTTCTCGGGCGAGACACGGGCGATGACGGCGGCAGCCATCTTGCGGCGGGCCGATTCGATGTCCACCACCTCGCCCGTGTAGGGCGAGACGACGGGCACGCGGTTCAGGTCGTAGAAGCGTTTGCCGGTGGTCGGGCAAATCCGCTTCGTGCCCCATTCTTGCTTGGGCATGGTCTTCCCTTTTCAGGCCAGTTGTCCAGAGTCGCGCTCGCTTGCCACAAGCCTTTGCCACTGTCAAAGGCTTTGTCACAAGGGCCGCCGCATGGTTGCGGGTGGCGCCGATGTGGCTATCCTGAGCGTCCTTCGCAAGAGGTATCATGCCCGTCCTTCCCGGTCTGCCAGAGGTCGAGATCACGCTGCGCCGTTCGGCCCGCGCGCGGCGGTTTTCGCTGCGTGTGTCCTCGCTGGACGGGCAGGTGACCCTTTCGATGCCAGCCCGCGCGCGTGAGGCCGAGGCGCTGGCCTTCGCCCGCAGTCAGGAAGGCTGGCTGCGCGCGGCGCTGGGGCGGGTGCCGCAGGGCGCGGCGGTGGGC
>JACZKR010000312.1 GCA_014859945.1 Paracoccaceae bacterium
CTTCTGGCCCAGGCCTCGGGCCCCGTGGAAGAGCAGCTGCGCGAGGCGGTGATCCTGGCCACGCTGATCGTGCATCCCCAGCTGATCCACCGTTTTGAATCGGCGCTGGAGCGGCTGGAACTGACCTGGCCTGACCATGAACGGCTGCGCCATCTTCTGCTTGCCCATGCCGATGAAGATGCCGCCGGTCTGGCCGACCGCCTTGCCGCCGCCGCGCCCGCCTGCCTTGACGCGGTGATGTCGCGCCCCCATGTGCAGATTGCGCCCCCCGTCCGCAACCGCGAGGATGCCGAACTCGCCACGCTGTGCCTTGCCGAGGAACTTGCGCGCCTTGAGGCCCGCCGCGGCGCCCGGCGCGAGATCGAGGAAGCGGTCGAAGACGTTGCCGGTCTGGTGGATGAGGGGCTGACATGGCGGCTGGGCAAGGCCGCCGAAGCCCTGCACCGCGCCGACAATCCCGCGCGTGAGGACAAGGGAGACCTGGGTGAAGACCGCGCTGCGCTGTCAAATCACCTGCAAAGCCTGATCGACGGGCGGATATGGGAGAAGAAAAGGTGATTCGGATTGCCCCTCCCGTGATTCGCGTTACAGATTCGGCCCAACCTGCATGATTCGCCCCATGGAGAAGACATGGCCCTGAAAGATACCGACGACGCCAAGCCCGAAGGCGAAGAAGCAGACGTTTCCTTCGACATGAGCCAGGCGGCCGTCCGCAAGATGATCGCCGACGCGCGCGAGCGCGGCTACATCACCATGGAACAGCTGAACGCGGTCCTTCCGCCCGAGACGGTGTCCTCCGAGCAGATCGAAGACATCATGTCGATGCTGTCGGAAATGGGCATCAACGTCGTCGAAGAGGAAGAGGCGGACGAGGCCGAGGCGCCGGTGGGCGAACTGGTCGAAACCTCGACCTCGCGCGAGGTGGCCGTGGTCGGCCCCGCGACCGAAACGCTCGACCGCACCGATGACCCGGTGCGCATGTACCTGCGTGAGATGGGGTCGGTCGAACTGCTGTCGCGCGAAGGCGAAATCGCCATCGCCAAGCGCATCGAGGCCGGCCGCAACACCATGATCGCCGGGCTTTGCGAAAGCCCGCTGACCTTTCAGGCCATCATCATCTGGCGTGACGAACTTCTGTCCGAAGACATCCTTCTGCGCGACGTGATCGACCTTGAGGCCACCTTCGGCCGCAGCCTTGACGGCGACGAAGACATGGTCGGCCCCGATCTGGAAGGCGTCGATGTCGGCGCTGCCGCCGCCCCGCGCCGCCCGGCTTCGGCCGAGCCCGAACTTGATGCCGACGGCAACCCGATCATGCGGGCCGAGGATGAGGACGACGACGAAGACGGCTCGAACATGTCGCTGGCCGCGATGGAAGCCGCGCTGAAGCCCAAGGTTCTGGAAACGCTGGACCTGATCGCGCGCGACTATGGCAAGCTGGCCGAGATGCAGCGCGCCCGGATGGAGGCGACGCTATCCGAAAAGACCCGCTTTTCCGCCGCCGAGGAATCGGCCTATCAGAAGCTGCGTTCGGAAATCGTGGTGCTGGTGAATGAACTGCACCTGCACAACAACCGGATCGAGGCGCTGATCGACCAGCTTTACGGCATCAACAAGCGCATCATGTCGATCAACTCGGGCATGGTGAAGCTGGCCGACGGCGCGCGCATCAACCGCCGCGAATTCATCGACGAATATCAGGGGTATGAGCTTGACCCGACCTGGCTGGACCGCATGGCGGCGAAGTCCGGGCGCGGCTGGCAGACCCTGATGGAGAAGAGCCGCGAGAAGGTGGAAGAACTGCGCGCCGAGATGGCGCAGGTCGGCCAGTATATCGGCGTCGACATCAGCGAATTCCGCCGCATCGTCAATCAGGTCCAGAAGGGCGAGAAAGAGGCGCGGCAGGCCAAGAAGGAAATGGTCGAGGCGAACCTGCGTCTGGTGATCTCGATTGCCAAGAAATATACCAACCGCGGGCTGCAATTCCTTGATCTTATTCAGGAAGGCAACATCGGTCTGATGAAGGCGGTCGACAAGTTCGAATACCGCCGGGGCTACAAGTTCTCGACCTATGCGACCTGGTGGATCCGTCAGGCGATCACCCGCTCGATCGCCGATCAGGCCCGCACCATCCGTATTCCGGTGCATATGATCGAGACGATCAACAAGCTGGTGCGCACCGGCCGCCAGATGCTGCACGAAATCGGCCGGGAGCCGACGCCCGAGGAACTGGCCGAGAAACTCCAGATGCCGCTGGAAAAGGTTCGCAAGGTGATGAAGATCGCCAAGGAGCCGATTTCGCTGGAGACGCCCATCGGCGACGAGGAAGACAGCCAGCTTGGCGATTTCATTCAGGATACCAACGCCATCCTGCCGCTGGATTCCGCCATTCAGGAAAACCTGAAGGAAACCACGACCCGGGTTCTGGCCAGCCTGACCCCGCGCGAGGAACGGGTGCTGCGGATGCGCTTCGGCATCGGCATGAACACCGACCATACGCTGGAAGAAGTGGGCCAGCAGTTCAGCGTGACCCGCGAACGCATCCGCCAGATCGAGGCGAAGGCCCTGCGCAAGCTGAAGCACCCCAGCCGCAGCCGCAAGCTGCGCAGCTTCCTCGATCAGTAAGCTTTCTACCGCTGCAATGCAGCAGTCAGGCCGCCCGGACATCCCGGGCGGCCTGATGCGTTCCCGGCCCCGTCAAAACCGGCTGGATTCAATCACATCCGCAGGGATGCGGGGCGGTTTGCGGACAGGGGCCGGCCGGCAGACGCGCCGAGAAGGCCCAGTAAATCAAGCTGCGCTGCAGCAGGATTTGAAGGCGCTTTGGATGGCTTTCCGGCGCCGATCCAACAACTCCCGGTTTAGTCACCCAAAGCGCCGTCAAATCAGGCCGGGCGCACTCTGGCGGCCCACCGGGGAAGTGCTTCGTGCGCCGTTCGCCGCTATATTCGTATGAATTCAAACAATATTGCGGCGCCAGCCCGAAACCCCTGCGCGCCCTGCCGGGCCCGTCATCCCGCCGCATCCGGGCCGTTAGCGGAAACAGGTCATCAGAATTGACCCATCGCCGATCACGGAATTTAAAGCGGTTTGAGGCGAGAATCGTTGACAGAAACTTGAGGCCCGCGCTATTGCTTGCCGAACGCTTCGGGAGGCTGCCCGGTGCAGAAGAAGCGTTGCAAACGTGGTGCACAGGGATGCACCGGTCAAAACGGGAGGAAATCCATGTCCTTTGGAGTCAAGGGTCGCGCCCTGCGCTCTGCCGCTTTCGCGGCTATCCTTGCCGCAGCCGGCTCGCCGGTTCTGGCGGATGAACTGTTCTATGTCTCGGGGGCGGTCGGCAAGGCTGTCGAAAACTTCGCCACCCTCGTCAAGCCCTGGGAAGATGCCACCGGCCACAAGGTGACGCTGGTTCCGATGCCGGCCTCGACCTCGGACCAGTTCGGCCAGTACCGCCTGTGGCTTGCCGCCGGCGCCGCCGACATCGACCTGTATCAGACCGACGTGATCTGGGCACCGCAGCTGGCGGAACATTTCGTTGACCTGACCGAAGCCGCCAAGGATCTGGCGCCGACGCATTTCCCCTCGATCATCGAGTCGCAGACGGTGGACGGCAAGCTGGTTGCCCTGCCGATCTTCACCGACGCGCCCGCGCTTTACTACCGCAAGGACCTGCTGGAAAAGCACGGCAAGTCCGTGCCCAAGACCTGGGCCGAACTGACCGCGACCGCGCAGGCCATCCAGGATGCCGAGCGGGCCGAGGGCAAGGCCGACCTCTGGGGCTTCGTCTGGCAGGGCAACGCCTATGAAGGCCTGACCTGCGACGCGCTGGAATGGGTGAAGTCGTTCGGCGGCGGTCAGATCGTCGAACCCGACGGCTCGATCTCGATCAACAACGAAAACGCCGTGGCCGCGCTGGAAACCGCGAAGGGCTGGGTCGGCACCATCAGCCCCGGCGGCGTTCTGGCCTATCAGGAAGAAGAAGCCCGCGGCGTCTGGCAGACCGGCAATGCCGTCTTCATGCGCAACTGGCCCTATGCCTATGGTCTGGGCAACAGCGACGACTCGGCCGTGAAGGGCCTGTTCGACGTGGCGCCGCTGCCCTCGGGCACCGAAGGCGGTCCGTCGGCGGCAACGCTGGGCGGCTGGAACGTGGCGGTATCGAAGTACTCGACCAAGCAGGAAGCGGCGATCAGCCTGGCGCTGTACCTGGCCGGCCCCGAAGCCCAGAAGGCCCGCGCGCTGAGCGAGTCCAACCTGCCGACCATCGTGGCACTTTATGACGATGCCGACATCGCCGCCCAGCAGCCGATCATCCCGCGCTGGAAGGAAGTGTTCCTGCAGGCGGTTCCGCGCCCCTCGGCGCCGACCAAGGGCAAGTACAACGAAGTTTCGGCCAAATTCTGGTCGGCGGTTCACAACACCCTGTCGGGTAACGGCACGGCAGCCGAAAACCTTGAGCTGCTGGAAGTCGAACTTTCCGACATCAAGGGTGACGGCTGGAAGTGATCCCGTCTTTCGGCTGACATCGGGGCGGGCGGCGGGCCTCGCCGCCCCTCCTCTTACCGCGCGGACCGCATATCGGCGCGCGACAGGGGGATATCATGGCAAATTCGATACAAGGAACCGGGCGCGGCCCGTCGCTGCAGCAGCAGCGCCAGCGCGCCGCCTTCTGGTTCATCGCGCCGATGCTTGCGGCGCTGCTTCTGGTCGCTGCCTGGCCGCTGTGCCGCACGATCTGGTTTTCTTTCACCGACACCTCGCTGGACAACCTTTACGGCGGCAGCTGGGCCGGTTTCGACAATTACCTGCAGATCCGCACGCTGGAATCGGGCCGCGTCCTTTACCGGGGCACCCTGGTGGACCCCGACTGGTGGAATGCGGTCTGGAACACGGTGAAATTCTCGGTCGTCTCGGTGCTGTTTGAAACGGTGCTGGGCCTGATCGTGGCGCTGGTGCTGAACGCCGAGTTCAAGGGCCGCGGCCTTGTGCGCGCCGCCATCCTGATCCCCTGGGCCATTCCGACCATCGTTTCGGCCAAGATGTGGGCCTGGATGCTGAATGACCAGTTCGGCATCATCAACGACATCCTCCTGAACCTGGGCCTGATCAGCCAGAAGATCGCCTGGACCGCCTCGACCGATACGGCGATGACGGCGGTTCTGATCGTGGACATCTGGAAGACCACGCCCTTCATGGCACTTCTGATCCTGGCCGGCCTGCAGATGGTGCCGCGCGACATCTACGAGGCGGCGAAGATCGACGGGATCAACCCGGTCAAGGTGTTCTTCCGCGTCACCCTGCCGCTGATCCGGCCGGCGCTGATGGTGGCGGTGATCTTCCGCATGCTGGATGCGCTGCGCATCTTCGACCTGATCTATGTCCTGACGCCGAATTCCAAGGCGACCAAGACCATGTCGGTCATCAGCCGCGAAAACATGATCGACTTCAACAACTTCGCCTATGGCGCGGCGCAGTCGACGCTTCTCTTCGCGCTGATCGCGATCTTCGTCTCGCTCTACATCTGGCTTGGCAAGGTGGACCTGTCCGGGGAGGGCGGCAAATGAACAACAAGCTTCTTGGCCGGGTCGCCTTCTATGCCCTTGTGGTGGTGATCGTCGTCTTCTCGGTCTTTCCTTTCTACTACGCCATCATCACCTCTTTCGCGACGGGAACGGCGCTGTTTGAGGTCAACTACTGGCCCAAGCACTTCGACACCTCGAACTACGAGTCTGTTCTGGGCGGGCGCACCTTCATCCGGTCCATCGTCAACTCGGTCTTCATCGCCACCACCACGGTGCTGATGGCGCTGTTCCTGGCGGTGACGGCATCCTATGCGCTGGCACGGGTGCGGTTCCGGGGGCGGGGGCTTCTGCTGATGGCGATCCTTGCCGTCTCGATGTTTCCCCAGATCGCGGTGCTGGCCGGCCTGATCGAGCTGATCAAGTTCCTGGGCCTCTTCAACACCCCCTGGGCGATGATCGTCAGCTACACGATCTTCACGCTGCCTTTCACCGTCTGGGTGCTGACGACCTTCATGCGGGATCTGCCGCTGGAGATCGAAGAGGCGGCCATCGTCGATGGCGCCAGCCCCTGGGTCATCATCACCAAGGTCTTCCTGCCGCTGCTGTGGCCGGCGCTGGTGACGACCGGACTTCTGGCCTTCATCGGGGCCTGGAACGAGTTTCTCTTCGCGCTGACCTTCACGCTTTCCGAAGCGCAGCGCACCACGCCCGTCGCCATCGCGATGCTGTCGGGCGCCTCGGTTCAGGAAATCCCGTGGGGTCCGATCATGGCGGCCTCGGTCATCGTGACCGTGCCTCTGGTGATCCTCGTTCTCATCTTCCAACGCAAGATCGTGGCGGGCCTGACCGCCGGCGGCGTGAAGGGCTAAGCACATGGCAAAGATCGAACTGAAGAACCTCAAGAAGTCCTACGGCGCCGTTGACGTGATCAAGGGCATCGACCTGACCATCGAGAAGGGCGAATTCATGGTCTTCGTCGGGCCTTCGGGCTGCGGCAAGTCCACGCTTCTGCGCCTGATCTCGGGGCTGGAGGAAATCACCTCGGGCGACATGCTGTTTGACGGGCAGCGGGTGAACGAGCTTGTTCCCTCGCAGCGCGGCATCGCCATGGTGTTCCAGAGCTACGCGCTTTATCCCCACATGAAGGTCTATGACAACATGGCCTTCGGGATGAAGCTGGCCAAGGCCGACGCCTCCGAGATCGACAAGCGGGTGCGCAGCGCCGCCAAGATGCTGCAGATCGAGCATCTGCTGGACCGCCTGCCCAAGCAGCTTTCGGGCGGCCAGCGTCAGCGCGTCGCCATCGGCCGCGCCATCACCCGCGATCCGCGCGTCTTCCTGTTCGACGAACCGCTGTCGAACCTGGACGCCGCGCTGCGGGTGCAGACCCGTCTGGAAATCGCCAAGCTGCACCACGACATGCAGAATGTCACGATGATCTATGTGACGCATGACCAGGTCGAGGCGATGACCCTGGCCGACCGCATCTGCGTCCTGCGCGATGGCCGGCTGGAACAGGTGGGTACCCCGGAAGAGCTGTATGAACGCCCGAACTCGATCTTCGTGGCGGGCTTCATCGGCAGCCCCAAGATGAACTTCCTGACCGGCAAGTTCGCCGAGGCCTATGGCTGCGCCACGCTGGGCATCCGGTCGGAGCATGTCGAACTGGGCGAAGGCCAGCCCTGGTCGGGCAAGGTGATCCATGTCGAGGATCTGGGCAGCGACCACTTCCTGTTCGTGGACATCGGCTCGGAAGAGCCGCTGATCTGCCGCCGCCCGGGCAAGACCTCGATCGACATCGGCGCGCAGGTGCAGGCCGGACCTTCGGCTGCCCATCTGCACCGCTTCGACAAGAACGGGGCGCCCATCCGCTAAGCAAACACCCCCGGCCCGGCCGGTTTTCATACCGGCCGGACAACCGGCGGGATAGTCTGACACCTGACGAAAGGGCAGATTCGCTGCCCTTTTCCATCATGAAAGGAACACCGCATGACGATCCGCGTCACCGTCTGGGGCGAGAATGTGCATGAACGCAAGAACAAGGTCGTGGCCGAGGTCTATCCCCAGACCATGCACGGCACCATCGCCGGCTTCCTGAACAAGGAAGACGGGATTTCAGCCAGCACCGTCACCCTGCAGGATGCCGAACACGGGCTGACGGCGGAAAAGATCGCCAATACCGACGTTCTGATCTGGTGGGGCCATGCCGCCCATGGCGACGTTTCCGACGCCGTGACCGAGCGGGTGGCCGAAGCCGTCTGGTCGGGGATGGGGATCATTTTCCTGCATTCGGCCCATTTCTCGAAGCCGTTCAAGCGGCTGATGGGCACGCCCTGCAACCTGTCCTGGCGCGAGGCGGGTGAACGTGAGCGGATCTGGGTCACCAGCCGCCAGCACCCCATCGCCCGCGGCCTGCCCGACCATTTCGAGCTGGAATACGAAGAGATGTATGGCGAGCCCTTCGGCGTGCCGGAACCCCTGGAAACCGTGTTCATCTCGTGGTTCCAGGGCGGTGAGGTCTTCCGTTCCGGCCTGACCTACCGTCGCGGCGCGGGCAATGTGTTCTACTTCCGCCCCGGCCACGAAACCTATCCCAGCTATCACGACGGCAATGTGCAGAAGGTCATCGCCAATGCCGTCCGCTGGGCCCACAACCCCGAGGCGCGGCTTCTGAAGCCCACTGATGCGCCCAACACACCGGTGGACAAGGCGCTGGAGCCGATCACCGAACGCGGCCCGCGCCTGCACCATGACGGGCAGGAGGGTTTCCGCTGATGGCCGCGCCGATCCGTCTTCTGATCATCGGCACCGGCGGCATGGCCAACAACCATGCCACCGAATTCGCCGCCATTCCGGGCGTCGAACTGGTGGCCGGCGTCGATACCCGGCCCGAGCAGCTGAAGGCCTTCTGCGACCGCCACCACATCCCGAACGGCTTCGCCTCGCTGGATGAGGCGATTGCCTGGGGTCAGTTCGACGCCGCCACCAACGTCACGCCCGATGCGGCGCATTACGCCACCACCCTGCCGCTTCTGGCGGCGGGCAAGCATGTTCTGTGCGAAAAGCCTCTGGCCACCAACGAAGCCGACGCCAATGCCATGGCCGAAGCGGCGGCCAAGGCCGGCGTGGTGAACATGGTCAACCTGTCCTACCGCAACGTGGCAGCGCTGCAGCAGGCCGCGAAAATGGTCCGCGACGGCGCCATCGGCAACATCCGCCACTTTGAGGCCAGCTATCTGCAAAGCTGGCTGACCCAGCCCGCCTGGGGCCATTGGGACCGCGAAAGCCAGTGGCTGTGGCGGCTGTCCACCAAACACGGCTCCAAAGGCGTGCTGGGCGATGTGGGCATCCACATTCTGGACTATGCCCTCTTCATCGCAGGGCTGGACGCGGTAGAGGTTTCGGCGCGGCTGGCCACCTTCCACAAGGCGCCGGGCGACCAGATCGGGGAATATCCGCTGGACGCCAACGACAGCGCGACGATGCAGCTTGTGCTGTCGAACGGCGCCTTGGGCACCGTGGCTGCCACCCGCTTTGCCAGCGGCCACCTGAACGACCTGCGGCTGCGGCTTTACGGCGACAAGGGCGGGCTTGAGGTATCGTGGGAAAAGAACGTCAGCCACCTGCGCGCCTGTCTGGGCGACGATCTGCAGAAGGCCCATTGGCATGATGTCGAGGCGCCGGTTCTGGCCAATATCTACCAGCGCTTCATCGCCGCCATCCGGGGCGAGGGCGTGGCCGATCCCGATTTTGCCCGGGGCGCCATGCTGCAGCGGCTTCTTGACCGGGCCGAGCAATCGGCCGGTCAGGCGGGGCAAAGCCTGAAGGTCTGAGCGCTTCCGGCCTGCCTGAAACCGGGGCGTCCCCAGCGCCCCGGTTTTCCATTCCAATTCTCGCATGACTTGACGCGGATCAAGGTCCGCCGCCCGCTTCCGTGCCATCACCGCACCAACGCGCGGCCAAGGAGGTAGGAATGACCCGGCTGATGATGACGCTTTTTTCGATGGTGGCGACCACGCTGATGGGCATTGGCGTCGTGGCGGCGCTGGTGACCGGCTATGACACGCTGCAACCCATCCTGATCGCCGCCGCAATAGGCTTTGTTCTGGCAATTCCCGCCAGCTGGGCCATCGCGCGCGCCTTGGAATAGGCCCGCAGTTCTGCCAGTCTGACCCGGCAGCGTTTTCGCCTCAGGAGGTTCCATGCCCGTTCCCGCCGGTTATTCCCGCACGCAGATCGCGTTGCACTGGGTCGTCGTTCTGCTGATCCTGGCGCAGTTCCTGTTCCACGAACCCATGGCCGAAGCCTGGGATGTGGTGGAAGACGGCGGCGCGGCGGTGACCTCGGCCGGTGTGCTGCTGCATATCATCGGCGGCATTGCGGTTCTGGTCTTTGCCCTGTGGCGGCTGGCCCTGCGGATGACGCGCGGGGTGCCGGCGCTGCCCGCAAACGATCCGCCGCTGCAGCGTCTGGCGGCCCATCTGGGGCACTGGGGGCTTTACGCGCTGATGGTGGCGGTGCCCCTGTCCGGCATGGCGGCCTGGGGCGGCGGGATCAAGGCCGCGGGTGAAGCGCATGAGGTGCTGAAGACCCTGCTGCTGCTTCTGGTGCTGGTCCATGTCGCGGCCGCACTGTGGCACCAGTTCTGGCTGAAGGACGGGCTGATCGACCGCATGAAGCGGCCGGGATAAAGCGCAACATTTCCAACGGCTTGCCTATCCGCCCTAAACCTCAGGCGTTCAGAAAGACCCGCACCGCCTCTTCGAACTCGCGCGGTTTGTCGGCATGCAGCCAGTGGCCGGCGCCGGGAAGTTTGGCGAAACGCGCGTGGGGAAACAGCGCGCGGATCGTCTCCCGATACTCCGGCCTGACATAGGGGCTTTCGGCCCCGGTCAGGAACAGGGTCGGCCCGTCGAACCGGCCTTCGGTGCCGGGCCAGCCGACGATGCGCGGCATCTCGGCCTCCAGCGTGTCGAAGTTCAGCCGCCAGCGCGGCCCGCCTTCGGCCTTAAGATCAAGCGATTGCAGGAAAAAGGCGCGCAAGGGTGCTTCGGGAACGGTCTCGGCCAGCCGCCGGTCGGCCTCTCCCCGCGCAACCAGCCCCGTCAGGTCCAGCGCCCGCATGGCGCGGATGTATTGCGTCTGGTCATGGCCATAGGCCACCGGCGCGATATCGGCCACCACCAGCTTGCGGATCAGTGCGCCCTCGGTCAGCGCCAGTTGCATCGCCGCCTTGCCGCCCATCGAATGGCCCAGAATGTCGGCCCGCCCGCCCAGGCTGCGGATCACCTCTGCCAGATCGGCGGCCAGTTCGGGGTAGGAATGCGTGTTATGCCAAGGGCTTGAGCCGTGGTTGCGCATGTCCACCGCCACCACGTCGCGCCGGTCGGCCAGCCGCCGCGCGATCACCCCCCAGTTCCGCCCCGAGCCGTAAAGCCCATGCGCGATGACCAGCGGCGGGGCGCCCGAAGGGGTGGCGGCGGGGTGCAGGATGGTGTGCAGCATGCCCGTTCCTAACGCCGCAGCCGCCGCCTTGCCAGAGGGATTGCGGCGCTGCACCGCCGCATCTAGGATCGCCGCAACAGGTGGAGCGGAAGATGGGCGCAGCAAGCATCCAGCAGATGGCCGACAGGGTGGCGCAACTGATGGAAGAACGTCTGCGCCTGCCCGGCAAGGGGCTGGCCGAGAAGCTGCGCAAGGGCGGGCGGCGCCTGCCCAAGAAGGTGAGGCTGGCGGCCGAAGCGCTGGCCCAGGCCGAGATGATGGCGCAGAACCCCCGGCTGATGATGCAGGTCGATCACCCGACCGTGGCCGAGGCCTATGACATCTGCCTTGCCCATCTGAACCGGGTAAACCCCTGGGAAAACAGGAAAACCACGGCGCTGGGGATACTGGCCTCGATCGCCTTCTCGCTGCTGGCGGTGGCGGTGCTGGTGGCGGCGGTGATCTACTGGCGCGGGCTGGTCTGAGGGGCCGACAGGGCGCTGCGCGAGACCAGCGTGACGGTGACGAAAGCCACCCACAACAGCAGATACCATGAGCCAAGCTTGGTCAGGCTGACCCAGTGGTCGGGCCGCTGGCCGTGGTAGAGCCAGGTTCCGGTGGCGGTGCCCACATTCTCGGCCACCCACAGCGCCAGCGCAGCCAGTAGCGCCGCAAGCGGCATCGGCATCCACAGGTAGCGGTCGGATATGCGGAACCACACCCTTGTGCGGGCGAAGAACACCACCGTCGCAGCGAAGAGGATCAGTCGGATATCGGGCAGGAAATGGTGGGCGAAGAAGTTGCCATAGATCGCCAGCGCCAGCGTCAGCGCCAGCCAGAACGGCGGGAAGGGATTGAAATGCATGTGAAAAATGCGGATCACCCGGGCGATGTAGCTGCCGACGCTGGCATACATGAAGCCCGAGAACAGGGGCACGCCCATCAGCTTGAAAAGCGCAGGCTCGGGATAGGCCCATGAGCCGGCGCCGACCTTGAACCACTCCATCACCGTGCCGGTTAGGTGGAAGAGCAGGATCACCCGCGCCTCTTCCCAGGTCTCCAGCCCCCGCCACAGAAAGAAGGCTTGGGTGGCGATGGCGAAAAGGAACAGGAAATCATAGCGTTGCAGCGGCCAGTCCGGCTGCCAGACCAGTTTCGTGGCAATGATTGCCGCCAGAAGAAGCCCGCCGAAGAGGCAGGCCCAGCCCTGTTTCAGCCCGAACATGACGAACTCGACCAGCGCATGGGGCAGCCGTGCGCGCGCCCAGTCGCCAAGGCGGCGTTCAAGACGGGGGGTGGTTTCGGGGTGGGTCATGCCGTCC
>JACZKR010000313.1 GCA_014859945.1 Paracoccaceae bacterium
GCATTCCGGGGCCGGGGCGGGGGAGCGGCTGGACGTACGCTCGCTCTGTCTCATCCGTGAGACCCTGGCACGCCATGACGGGCTGGCCGATTTCGCCTTTGCCATGCAGGGGCTGGGCATGGGGGCGGTTTCGCTGTTCGGCACGGAGGCGCAGCGCGCATGGCTGGGCCGGACGCGGGCCGGGCAGGCGATTTCCGCCTTCGCCCTCACCGAGCCGGGGGCCGGCTCGGACGTGGCGGCGACGGCGACCACGGCCACGCGCGGTCCGCAGGGATGGGTGCTGAACGGCGAGAAGACCTGGATTTCCAACGGCGGCATCGCCGATGTCTATGTGATCTTCGCCCGCACCGGCGAGGCGCCGGGCGCGCGCGGCCTGTCGGCTTTCCTCATGCCCGCCGATGTGGCCGGGCTGACGGTGGAAGAGCGGCTTGAGGTGATCGCGCCGCATCCGCTGGCCCGGCTGGCCTTGCGCGATGTGATCCTGCCGGAAGAGGCGCTGATCGGTGCGCCGGGTGAGGGCTTCAAGATCGCCATGTCGGTGCTGGATGTCTTCCGCTCGACCGTCGGGGCGGCGGCGCTGGGCTTTGCCCGCCGCGCGCTGGATGAGGCGCTGGCGCGGGTGAAGGCGCGGCGGATTCAGGGCGCGGCTCTGGCCGAATTGCAGATCGTGCAGGGCCATCTGGCCGACATGGCGCTGCAGATTGATGCCGCCGCCCTGCTGATCTACCGCGCCGCCTGGACCAAGGACCGCGGCGCGGCGCGGGTGACGCGCGAGGCGGCGATGGCCAAGCTTTACGCCACCGAAGCGGCGCAGAAGGTCATCGACATCGCGGTGCAGCTGCACGGCGGCGAGGGGGTGCGGCATGGCGCGGTGGTGGAAAGCCTTTACCGCGAAATCCGCGCCCTGCGGATCTATGAAGGCGCCAGCGACGTGCAGCGGGTGGTGGTCGCCCGCAGCATTCTGGGATAACAGGGGAGGAAAGAATGGCAGATCTTGACGGCGGCATCACCCGCGACGGCACGGCCTATCACGGCCGCATGCTGAACATCCTTGGCCAGCGGTATTTCCCGAAGGCCTCTTGCGACACGACCTTCAGCTTTGAAACCAACAGCGAGCCGGGTCAGTTCGTGCCGGTCCATGTCCACCCCACGCAGGACGAATTCATTCTGGTGCAGGAAGGCCAGCTGGAGCTGAAGCTGGACGGCAAATGGCACACCGCGAAGGCGGGCGATCTGGTGCGGATGCCCAAGGGCGTGCCGCATGGCTACTTCAACAAATCCGACAAGCCGGCCCGCGCGCTGTTCTGGGTGTCGCCCGCTGGCAAGCTGGAAGCGCTGTTCGAAAAGCTGCATGACATGACCGATGTTCCGGCGGTGATCGCCACCTCGGCCGCGCATGACGTGGATTTCCTGTCGCCCGAGGCCAACGACTGAGCCATGGCTTACCAGCGCCTGATCCAGATCGAGTTCAACCATTGCGACCCGGCGGGGATCGTCTTTTATCCGCGCTATTTCGAGATGCTGAACTCGGTCGTCGAGAATTTCTTTGCCGATGTGGCGGGGCGCAGCTTTGCCCAGATGCATCTGGCGGGCGCCGGCAACGGCGTGCCGACGGTAAAGATCGGGGCTGAGTTTCTGGCGCCCTCGCGGCTGGGGGAAAAGGTGCTGTTCGAACTGACCGTCGCCCGGCTGGGCGGCGCCAGCGCCGAGATGCAGATCACCGCACGACTGGGCGCGGAACAGCGGCTGCGGGCGCAACTGGTGCTGGTCTGGGTCGCGGGGCTGAAAGCCGCGCCCTGGCCGGCAGATATGCGCGACCGGATCGAAGCCTTCATGAATGACCAAACGAAGGAGAGCGGGGCATGAGCCACGAGATTCTGCACCCCAAGTCGTGGAAACCCGCCATCGGCTATGCCAACGGCATGGCGGCGCGCGGGCGGATGGTGTTCACCGGCGGCATCATCGGCTGGAACGCCGATCAGGAATTTGAATGCGACGATCTGGTGGGGCAGGCGGCGCAGGCGCTGCGGTCGATCGTCGAGGTGCTGGCCTGTGCCGGCGCCCGGCCGGAACATCTGGTGCGGCTGACCTGGTATGTCACCGACAAGCGCGAATACCTTGCCGGGCTGAAAGACTTGGGCCGCGCCTACAAAGAGATCATCGGCCGCCACTATCCGGCCATGGCACTGGTGCAGGTGGTGGCGCTGGTCGAAGACCGCGCCAAGGTGGAAATCGAGGCGACGGCGGTCATTCCCGACGAAGGCTGACGCCCGGCGCTAAAACGGCGCGCGCCGCGCGTCTTGATGCCGGTGCAGATCGCCCGCCAAAGGGGGCGGCCGGGCATTGCCCGCGCGCTGCGCATGATCCCCGGACGGGAAGACGGGCGCGTTTCCGTCGGAACTGCGTCCCGCGCTAACGCAGCCAGCGCGCCGCCAACCGCACGGCGATGACGGCCAAAAGGATGCGCAGCACATGGTGGGCGGTGACATAGATCACGCTGATGTTCAGGCTCAGCGCGATCAGGCTCATCTCGGCCAGACCACCGGGGGCGAAGGCCAGGAAGACCGCGGCCAGCGGCTCATCCACCAGCCAGTGCAGCGCGGCGGCAAAGGCCAGCGCCAGCGTCAGTGCCACCAGCGCGTTCAGCACCGCCAGCCGCCCCGCGCTGATCAGGGCCGCCCGCCCGATGCCGGCAAAGCGCGCGCCAAGGCCCGCGCCCAGCACCACCTGCGTCGCGGCCACCAGTCCGCTGG
>JACZKR010000314.1 GCA_014859945.1 Paracoccaceae bacterium
CGGTTGCCGGCGGCGCGGTTTCCTGGGCCAGACCGATCCCCGGAAACGGGGCCGCCGCCAAGATCAGCGCCAGCGCGCCGAATGCCCTTCGGGCCGACCGAACCATGCCACCGCTCCTTCCGCCGGCGCCCGCGACAATCCGCGCCGGGCGCTGCGCCAACCTCATGCGGGGCTTGTGCAGCGCCCCGCTTGCCGTCACTTTGCCACCGGGGAAGCCGATTTGGAAGTCCAGGGAGAGTGACGGATGCCCGCAAGCCGCCTGACTGTTGTCGTGACGCGACGCCTGCCCGAACCCGTGGAGACGCGGATGAAGGAGTTGTTCGACGTCGAACTGCGCGATCCCGACACCCGGATGACCCGCGAAGAACTGGTCGATGCGATGAACCGCTGCGACGTGCTGGTGCCCACCATCACCGACCAGATCGACGCCGGCCTGATCGGGCAGGCCAGCCCGCGCCTGAAACTGATCGCCAGCTACGGCGCCGGCTTTGACCATATCGACGTAGCGACGGCCCGGTCGCGCGGCATTCTGGTGTCGAACACCCCCGGCGTGGTGACCGAAGATACCGCCGACATGGCGATGGCGCTGATTCTGGCGGTGACGCGCCGCATTCCCCAGGGGCTGGCGGTGATGCAGGCGGGCGAATGGCAGGGCTGGGCGCCGACCGCCTTCATGGGCGGGCGGCTGGCCGGGCGGCGTCTGGGCATTCTGGGCATGGGGCGGATCGGTCAGGCGGTGGCGCGGCGCGCGCGGGCCTTTGGCATGCAGGTGCATTACAACAACCGCCGCCGCCTGCGCCCCGAGGTCGAGGAAGAGCTTGAGGCGACCTGGTGGGAAAGCCTTGACCAGATGATCGCCCGGATGGACATCGTCTCGGTCAACTGCCCGCACACGCCTTCCACCTTCCACCTGCTGAACGCGCGGCGGCTGAAGCTGATGAAGGCGTCGTCTGTCATCGTGAACACCTCGCGCGGCGAGGTGATCGACGAAAACGCCCTGACCCGGATGCTGCATGCGGGCGACATCGCCGGGGCGGGGCTGGATGTCTATGAACACGGCACCGACATCAGCGCCGATCTGCGCAACGCGCCAAACGTGGTGCTTCTGCCGCATATGGGTTCGGCCACGCTGGAGGGCCGGATCGAGATGGGCGAGAAAGTCATCATCAACATCAAGACCTTCGCCGACGGCCACCGCCCGCCGGATCAGGTTGTGCCGGGAATGCTGTAAACCGTGCAGCGCCCAAATCTTGAACAATCGCCGGGCGCTGCCCAAATGTCAGGCGGATGACAGGTAATCTGCGCGAATAAGGGCGCGCGGATCACTTGATTGTGAGCGTTCCGCCCCCCACCTCAGCGCCAAACAGCCAGAACAGAGGGACGCATGGAAATCTTCACTCAGGCAGGGCTGATTGCCCTGTTGCAGGTCATCGGCATCGACCTTGTGCTTGCGGGCGACAATGCGATCGTCATCGGCCTTGCGGCGGCGGGTCTGCCCAAGGAACAGCGCAGCAAGGCGATCATCGTCGGTATCCTTGCCGCCACGGTCATGCGGATCGGCTTCGCGCTGGTCACCACCCAGCTTCTGGCCATCGTGGGTCTTCTTCTGGCGGGCGGCATCCTGCTGCTGTGGGTCTGCTGGAAGATGTGGCGCGAACTGCGCGAGGGCCATGCCGATGAACAGCGCGCCGAAGAGGCGCTGACCGGCGAAGACATCAATCAGGACGGCACGGTTGCCGGCGGCGCCCCGCGCAAGACCTTTGCCCAGGCGGCGACCCAGATCGTCATCGCCGACATCTCGATGAGCCTCGACAACGTGCTGGCCGTCGCCGGTGCCGCCCATGAACATCCGACGGTGCTGGTCATCGGGCTTGTCCTTTCGATCGCGCTGATGGGCTTTGCCGCCACCTTCATCGCCAAGCTGCTGAACAAGCACCGCTGGATCGCCTTCGTCGGTCTGGCGATCATCGTCTATGTCGCCCTGTCGATGATCTGGGACGGCTGGAATGAAGTCTGGCACGAGGTCGAGCCGATGGTGAACGGCGTGGCCACCGAAACCGCGCCATCGAACTGACGGAAGCCTGAACCGATGCCGGGCCGCCTTCGGGCGGCCCGCTGCATTTCAGGCGGCAGCCCGGGCGGCGCCGATCAGCCGGTATCCCACCGCCTCGGCGATATGGGGCTGGCGCACGGTGGCGGCGCCGTCCAGATCGGCGATGGTGCGCGCCACCCGCAACACCCGGTGATAGCCGCGCGCCGTCAGCCCGAACCGTTCCGCCACACGGTTCAAGAGCGCCTTGCCCTCGGCATCGGGGCTGGCGGTTTCCTCCAGCAGCCGCCCCTCCATGTCGGCATTCACCCGGCATGAGGGATGTTCGGCAAACCGCGCCTCCTGCACCGCCCGCGCCGTGGCCACCCGCGCGGCGACAGCGGCCGAAGTGTCGCCCGAAGGCGGGAGGTCCAGATCGGTGAAGGCCACCGGCGGCACCTCGACCTGAAGGTCGAAGCGGTCCATCAGCGGGCCCGAGACACGGCCCAGATAATCCTCGCCGCATTGTGGCGCGCGGGCGCAGGCGCGCGCCGGATCGGACAGATAGCCGCAGCGGCAGGGGTTGGCGGCGGCCACCAGCAGGAAACGGCAGGGATAGCGCACATGGGCATTGGCGCGGGCCACCATCACCTCACCCGTTTCAATCGGCTGGCGCAGGGTTTCCAGCACGGGCCGGGCGAATTCGGGAAACTCATCGAGAAACAGCACGCCGTTGTGGGCAAGGCTGATCTCACCCGGCTTCGCCCCCCTGCCCCCGCCGACAATCGCCGCCATTGAGGCGGTGTGATGCGGCTCCCGGAAGGGCCTGACGCGCGAGATGCCGCCCTCGCTGAGCAGACCCGCCAGTGAATGGATCATCGAGGTTTCCAGTGCCTCGACCGGCGAAAGCGGCGGCAAGATGCCGGGCAGGCGGGCCGCCAGCATCGACTTGCCCGACCCGGGCGAGCCCACCATCAGCATGTGGTGCCGCCCGGCCGCGGCAATTTCCAGCGCCCGCTTGGCGCGTTCCTGCCCCTTCACCTCGCGCAGGTCGCGGCCGGGGGGGCCAGAGGTCACCTCGCCCGCCTCGGCCGGGGAAAGGGGGGCCTGCCCGGTGTAATGGCGCACCACATCGTTCAGCGATCCCGCCGCCAGCACCTCGGCCGCGCCGACCCAGGCGGCCTCGGCCCCGCAGGCGCGCGGGCAAAGCAGCGCCTTGTCCTCTTCCGCCGCGGCCATCGCTGCCGGAAGCGCCCCCGCCACCGCGATCAGCCGCCCGTCCAGCGCCAGTTCCCCCAGCGCGACGGTGTGTTCCACCTCATCCTTGGGAATGATCTCCAGCGCCGCCAGCAGGGCCAGCGCGATGGGCAGGTCGAAATGGCTGCCCTCTTTCGGCAGGTCTGCGGGCGACAGGTTGATGGTGATGCGCTTGGCCGGCAGCGCGATGGACAGCGCCGCGATGGCCGCGCGCACCCGTTCGCGCGCCTCGCTGACCGCCTTGTCGGGCAGACCCACCAGCGCGAAGCCGGGCAATCCGGGGGTAACGGCGCATTGCACCTCGACCAGCCGCGCCTCGACCCCCTCGAAAGCCACCGTGAAGGCCCGCGCCACCATCTGCCCCCTCCGGGTTCCCGCCAGTCAACGGTTAACGGGTAAGCCGCAATGGTTTACGATGGGTTAACCAGGGGCCCGTATCGGGCCGGCCTCGCGGCGGGGATGTGCCATGGCCAAGAACATCGTGATCCTGTTCGACGGCACGTCCAACGACGTCTCGGAACACCGCACGAATATCCTGCGGCTTTACGGCGCGCTTGAGAAAGGGCCCCGGCAGGTGGTCTGGTACACCCCCGGCGTCGGCACCATCGGGGCCGAGAATGCCTGGTCGCGCAACTACCGCAAGGCGCTTGAGCTTTGGGGGGCGGCGACGGGCTGGCTTCTGGATCTGAATGTCAAGAATGCCTACCGCTTCCTTGTCGCCAACTACTACAACGGCAAGCCCGACCGCTGGTCGAAAGGCCGCCTTCGCGGGCCGGTGGCGGTGCCGCTGACCGAGGACGCGCGCGACGCGATCTGGATCTTCGGGTTCAGCCGCGGCGCCTATTCGGCGCGGGTTCTGGCGGGGTTCATCCACGCGGTCGGGCTGATCCACCCCGACAACCTGAACCTGCTGGATGCGGCCTTCGCCGCCTACAAGCGCGCGGGCGACCGGCTGTTCAGCCCGGATGCGGCGCTGGCGGGCGAGGATTTCGGCGAAGTGCGGCTGTTCGAGCGTATCCTTGCCCCCGACCGGCCGCCCATCCGCTGCCTTGGCCTGTTCGATACCGTGGCGTCGGTCATCGAATGGGGGCGCTTCGGGCCCCGGCTGCGCTGGCATCCTTTCGTGTCGGCCAATGTCAGCGTGCAGTCGGTGCGCCATGCGGTGGCGGTGCATGAACGCCGCGCACTCTACCGGGCGATTTCCTGGACGCCGGGTGGTGAATTCTGGGGCAATCCCTTTACCCCCGGCCGCGCCGTGCCGCAGGATGTGAAGGAGGTCTGGTTTCCCGGGGTGCATGCCGATGTCGGAGGCGGCTATGCCGAGGCGGAAAGCGGTCTAGCCAAGCTGCCGCTGGACTGGATGATTGATGAGACCCGGGACATGGGGCTTGAGTTCAACACCCAGACGGTGAACCGGATCGTCAAGGGCAAAAGCGGCAAGTATGTGCCCCCCGACGCGAAGGCGGCACGGCACGAACAGTTGAAAGGCGCGTGGTGGCTGCTGGAATATCTGCCGCGGTTCCGGCGCGGGGCCGACGGTCTTGGCCAGGGCTGGCTGGACCTCGAACTGCCGCGCGGGCGCTATCGCCCGATCCGCGCCGATGCAGTGATCGACCCTTCTGTCGGCATACATGCAAGGGCCTGCGACGACGGCATTCCCCCGCCGAACCTGCCGGGTCTTGTGGTGCCGGATCAGTGAAAATCGCGCGAGCCGGGGATGATGCGGGCATTGCGCGGATGGCCGGGGGTGGGCGCCGGAATGGGATGGCGGACCTCATCGGCGCGCGACAGGGGCGGGGCAAGGCTGCGGTCGGACAGGCGCAGCAGCACATCGCCACGGTCCTCCAGCGCTTCGGCCACGATATGCGTCACCCCTGACGCCGGGTCGCGCTGCAGGCGGCCCGTCACCTGCATCAGCCGGGCGGTCATGATCACCTTGCGGAAGGCGGTCATGACCTTGGGCCAGACCACCAGATTGGCGACGCCGGTTTCATCCTCAAGCGTGATGAAGCAGACGCCCTTGGCGCTGCCCGGCCGCTGGCGCACCAGCACCAGCCCGGCCAGCCGCACCCGGCCATTGTTGGCCACCCCTCCAAGATCTGCGGCGCGGACGAAACCCTGCCGTGCCATGCTGGCCCGCAGGAACGCCATGGGATGGGCCTTCAGCGACAGCCGCAGCGTCTGGTAATCGGCCACCACCTGTTCACACAGCGGCATCTGCGGCAGGGGGATCAGCGGCTCGGCGCCCTCATCCGGCCCGGCGGCGAACAGCGGCAGATCAGGCGCATCACGCAGCGCCCGCGCCTCCCACAGCGCGGCGCGGCGGTCGAGCACGAGTGAACGAAACGCATCGGCATCCGCCAGCAGGATCAACGCGCGCTTCGGCAACTTCGTATCGCGGGCAAAATCCTCCAGCGAGACGAACGGCCGCCGCTTGCGCGCAGCAACGATGCGTTCGCCCCAGTCGTCGGCTTTATCTTTCCCTCCCCCCCATAAGG
>JACZKR010000315.1 GCA_014859945.1 Paracoccaceae bacterium
TCGGGCGGGGAAAGGCAGTGCCTTTCCTGATCCGCCCGGACCCGTCGCCCCCACGCCTTAGACGAACTGCTCGACGATCAGCCGTTCTTCCAGCCCATGGCCGGGGTCGAAAAGGATGCGGTGGGCGATCTTCGGTTCGGACCGCACCTCGACCGAGATCACGCCGGGCACCGGGCTGCTGTCGGCATCGGCGCGGACCGGGCGCTTTTCATGCTCCAGCACGTCAAACCGCACCACCGCCGATTTCGGCAACAGCGCCCCGCGCCAGCGCCGGGGCCGGAAGGCGGCCATCGCCGTCAGCGCCAGCACGTCCGAGCCGATGGGCAGAATGGGCCCGTGCGCCGAATAGTTGTAGGCGGTGGACCCCGCCGGCGTCGCCACCAGCGCCCCGTCGCAGACCAGTTCCGCCATCCGCTCGCGCCCGTCCACGCTGATCCGCAGCTTCGCGGCCTGCGGACCCGACCGCAAGAGCGACACCTCGTTGATCGCCAGCGCCTCGGTCACCCGGCCATCCGCCCCCTCGGCCCGCATCGCCAGCGGGTTGATCACCGCTTCCTCGGCGCTGACCAGCCGGTCGGGCAGCCCCTCGGCCGAGAAGACATTCATCAGAAAGCCGATGGTGCCGCAGTTCATCCCGTACACCGGCAGGCCCGAGGACTGAACCTCATGCAGAGTCTGCAGCATGAAGCCGTCGCCCCCCAGCGCCACCACCACCTGCGCCGCGCCCAGCGGCGCCTGACCATAACGCGCCGTCAGCGCCGCCAGCGCCTCTTGCGCGGCCGGGGCGCCCGAGGCCCGGAAAGCGATGCGGTCGCGCGACATGGGCGTTCCCCCTTTGCCGGCAGTCTTGGCAGGGTGGCGGGCAAACTCAAGCCCAGAACCGCAGTTTTTGATGCGCCGCGGCTGTTTCCGATCGGAAACTTTTTTCGCGCAACCCCGGAAATGTGTCGCTTTCCTTCCTTCCCCCCCCGCCTGCCCTGTCGTAAAGAGCCGACAGCCCAGACAGGAGACGCCTATGTCCGTGACCCCCGGTTTCTTCACCGAAAGCCTTGCGACCCGCGACCCGGAACTTTTCGGCTCGATCACCAGCGAACTCGGCCGCCAGCGCGACGAGATCGAGCTGATCGCCTCGGAAAACATCGTCTCCCGCGCCGTGATGGAGGCGCAGGGTTCGGTGATGACCAACAAATATGCCGAGGGCTATCCGGGCAAGCGCTATTACGGCGGCTGCCAGTGGGTGGACGTGGCCGAGAACCTGGCCATCGACCGCGCCAAGGCGCTGTTTGGCTGCGACTTCGCCAATGTGCAGCCCAACTCGGGTTCGCAGGCCAACCAGGGCGTGTTCAACGCGCTTCTGAAGCCGGGCGACACCATTCTGGGCATGAACCTTGCCTCGGGCGGCCACCTGACCCACGGCGCCGCGCCGAACCAGTCGGGCAAGTGGTTCCACGCCGTGCAATACGGCGTGCGCCAGCAGGACAGCCGCATCGACTATGATGAGGTGGAACGTCTGGCCGTCGAATCCCAGCCCAAGCTGATCATCGCCGGCGGTTCCGCCGTGCCGCGCCAGATCGACTTCGCCCGCTTCCGCGCCATCGCCGACAAGGTGGGCGCCTTCCTGATGGTGGACATGGCGCATTTCGCGGGCCTTGTGGCCGGCGGCCAGCACCCCTCGCCCTTCCCCTATGCCGATGTGGCCACCACCACCACCCACAAGACCCTGCGCGGCCCGCGCGGCGGCATGATCCTGACCAACAGCGAAGAGATCGCCAAGAAGGTCAACTCGGCCATCTTCCCCGGCATTCAGGGCGGCCCCCTGATGCATGTGATCGCCGCCAAGGCCGTCGCCTTTGGTGAGGCGCTGCGGCCCGAGTTCAAGGATTACGCCCGTCAGGTCGTGCTGAACGCGCAGGCGCTGGCCGATCAGCTGATGAAGGGCGGGCTGGATATCGTCACCGGCGGCACCGACACCCATGTCATGCTGGTCGACCTGCGGCCCAAGGGCGTGAAGGGCAATGCCACCGAAAAGGCGCTGGGCCGCGCCCATATCACCTGCAACAAGAACGGCATCCCCTTCGACCCCGAAAAGCCCACCGTCACCTCGGGCGTCCGCCTCGGCACCCCCGCCGGTACCACCCGCGGCTTTGGCGAGGCCGAATTCCGCCTGATCGGCCAGTGGATCGTTGAGGTCGTCGACGGCCTCGCCGCCAACGGCGAAGACGGCAACGCCGAGGTTGAGGCGGCGGTGAAAGCCAAGGTCGAGGCGCTCTGCGCCAAGTTCCCGCTCTATCCGGGCCTCTGACCCCGCCCGGCACCGGACCAGAAAACCCCGCCCCCCGGCGGGGTTTTTCATTTGACGGGCGCAGCCGCCC
>JACZKR010000316.1 GCA_014859945.1 Paracoccaceae bacterium
GACCCGTTCGGCGGGGCCGACGCATTTTCCAGCGCCGCCGCGCCGCGCCCGTTGCCACTGGTGCCGGCCCCGCCGAACGGGTCTTCGCGGCAGGCGTCCAACAGCACGATCCCCACCGGCGCCACCCCGGCCAGCGCCGCCTGCACTTCGGCCAGCGGCAGGCCAGTGGCCTGAACCTCGGCCGCCGACCCGGCGGCAGCATCGACCGGCAGAAGGTAGTTCACCCCGCCGATTTCCACCCCGTGACCGGCAAAGAAGATCAGCGCCACATCGGCCCCGGCATAATCCAGCCGGAAATCCTCAAGCGCGCGGCGCATCCGGCGCAGGTCGCGGTCGGTCTCGACCGTCACCTCGAAGCCCAGACCCGCCAGCATGTCTTCCACCGCCAGCGCATCGGCCACTGGGTTCTCCAGCGCCCGCAGTGCCCGGTAATCCTCGGCCGCCATGACCAGCGCCACCCGCCGCTCGGCAAGCGCCGGCAGGGGCAAGAGCAGAAGCAGGGCAAGGATCAGGCGAAGGAACATGGGCGGCACCGGGGTCGGCGCCAGATTGCGCCGCTTTCGGCCCCACGGCAAGCGCCGCCCGGGGGCTTCGCGCCCCCGGACCCCCGCGGGACATTTGCAGAGAGAGGATGACGGGAAGGTTCATCCATCCTCTCTCAACAAATATCCCGGGGGTGCGGGGGCTGGCCCCCGCCCTTGGGCCCGCAGGATCAGGCGGCTTCGGCGGCCTCTTCCTCTTCCGCAGACTGGCGGGCCCAGAGCGCGGCATAGCGGCCATCCATCGCCAGCAGTTCCTCATGCGTGCCGCGTTCGACGACCTGCCCGGCCTCCATCACCAGAATGCAGTCGCTGTCGGCAATCGTCGACAGGCGGTGGGCGATGGTGATCACGCTGCGCCCCTGCCCCATGGCGGCAAGGCTTTCCTGGATCGAGCGTTCGGTCTGGGTGTCCAGCGCGCTTGTCGCCTCATCCAGCACCAGAACCGGCGGGTTCTTCAGCAGCGTGCGTGCAATGCCCACGCGCTGCTTTTCACCGCCCGACAGCTTCAGCCCGCGTTCGCCCACCCGCGTCTCATAGCCTTCGGGCAGCGAGGCGATGAAGTTGTGGATGTTCGCCGCCTTCGCCGCCGCCTCGATCTCATCCTGCGAGGCGCCGGGGCGGCCGTAGGCGATGTTGTAACCCACGGTGTCGTTGAACAGCACGGTATCCTGCGGCACCATGCCGATCGAGCCGTGCAGGCTGTCCTGCGTCACGCTGCGGATATCCTGCCCGTCAATGCGGATGGCCCCGCCCTGCACGTCGTAGAAGCGGAAGAGCAGCCGCCCGATGGTCGATTTGCCGGAACCCGACGCGCCGACCAGCGCGATCTTCTGCCCCGGCGCCAGGGTGAACGAGACGCCTTTCAGGATCGGCCGCGTCGGTTCATAGGCGAAGACCACGTTGTCGAAGACAATCTCTCCGGCCGTCACCTTCAGCGCCGGCGCGCCGGGTGCGTCGATCACCTCGGCCGGCTGCGACAGCAGGCCGAACATCTGGCCCATGTCGACCAGCGCCTGACGGATTTCGCGGTAAACCGTGCCCAGGAAGTTCAGCGGCATGGTGATCTGGATCATGTAGGCGTTGACCATGACGAAATCGCCCACGGTCAGCGCTCCGGCCTGCACCCCGCGCGCGGCCATCGCCATGACGATGACCAGACCGGCGGTGATCAGCAGGCTTTGCCCGGCGTTCAGAAGCGCCAGCGACTGTCCGGTCTTGACCGCCGCCGCCTCATACCGCTCCATCGCGCGGTCATAGCGCGCGGCTTCCCAGCCCTCGGCGTTGAAGTACTTCACCGTCTCGAAGTTCAGCATCGAGTCGACGGCCTTCTGGTTGGCGTCGGTGTCCTGGTCGTTCATCTCGCGCCGGATGCGGACGCGCCATTCGGTGACCTTGAAGGTGAAGGTGACGTAAAGCGCGATGGTCACCAGAACCACCGCCGCATATTGCCAGCCGAAGACCACCGCGAAGATCACCGCCACCATCGACAGTTCCAGGATCAGCGGCCCGATGGAAAACAGCATGAAGCGCAGCAGGAAATCGACGCCCTTCACCCCGCGTTCGATGATGCGCGACAGCCCGCCGGTCTTGCGGGTGATGTGGTAGCGCAGCGACAGGCGGTGGATATGGGTGAAGGTTTCCAGCGCCAGTTGCCGCAGCGCCCGCTGGCCGACCTTGACGAAGACCGCGTCGCGCAGTTCGCCGAAGGCCACCGCGCCGAAGCGCGCCAGCCCGTAGGCCAGCACCAGCCCGACCGCGCCGAAGGCCAGCGCCGTGCCGGCATCGGGCGCCGGCCCCGTCAGCCGGTCCACCGCCAGCTTGTAAAGCCAGGGGGTCGAGATCGAGACGATCTTGGCCACCAGCAGCATCACCAGCGCGATCACCACCCGGCGTTTCACCCAGGTCATGCCGTCGGGCCAGAGATAGGGCAGCACGCGGCGCAGCGTCTGCCAGCCCGAAGCTTCGGTTTCGGCCTGATCGGCGCTTGTGGCGGTATTTTTTCGCATTCTTGGCGTCCTTGGACCACGGCAGGTTGATTGCAGGGCGGGTCCGGGGTATGGCTGGATTGTTCAACTGTTCATGAGTAGTTGAAGGATGGAGCAGAGTAAAGCCCTCACCGCCCTGCAGGCCTTGGCCAATGAAGACCGGCTGGCGCTGGTGCGTCAGCTGATGCCGGCGGGCGAGCAGGGTCTGGCCGCCGGTGAGATCGGCCGTGCGCTGGGGCTTGCGGCCTCGCGCCTGTCGTTCCATCTGGCGCAGCTGGAACAGGCGGGGCTGGTGCGGTCGCGCAAGGTGGCGCGCAACGTGTTCTATTCGGTCGATGCGGCGGGCCTGGGCGGCACCATCGCCTTCCTGCTGAACGACTGCTGCATGGAACACCCCGAGGTGGTGGCCTGCTGCCGGAGGAAGAACGACCTGCCGCCGCGCGTCCATGTGAAGGGCCGCGCGGACGGCGATCAGGCTCAGGGTGCGCCGGGGATCGTGAAGACCTGACCGGGATAGATCAGGTCGGGGTCACGGATCTTGTCGCGGTTGGCCTCATACACCTGCACATAAAGCACGCCGTCGCCGAAGTTTTCCTTGGCAATCCCCCACAGGGTGAAGCCGGGCTGCACCGTCACCGTGACGGGCGGCGGCGGGGCCACGGGTTCGGCCGCCGGTTCCGGGGCCGGTTCAGGGGCGGG
>JACZKR010000045.1 GCA_014859945.1 Paracoccaceae bacterium
TCCGGTGGGCATGCACAAAGCCCAGCGCCTGCCGCAGCATGGCATGGCGCAACGCCGGATCGGCCACGAAAACCTCGGTCTCGCGGCCCAGCGCCCGCAGATCGGCCAAGAGCCCGCCCCATAACCGCCGCGCCTCCCACCAGCGGTCATAGGCGGCGTTGTTGCGGAAACCCAGAAACAGCGACAGCCCGATGCCGAAGACGGTCACCGCCGCCCCGTCGACATGGGGCAGCACGCCGTAGATTCGGTCCAGCGCCACAAACCCCGCCGCCACCGCGATCAGCCCCAGCAGGGGGCGCAGCACCTGCGGCAGGACCGAGCCGCGCATCGCGGTCAACAGATCGGCAAGGTCGGGCTTGTCGCGGACGATCATCGGCTTCCCCGTGGCAACTGCCCCCTTGTGGCGCCGCGCCCCCCGCAGGGCAAGCCCGCCACCGACCGGACGCGGGCCAAGGGCGCCTCAGGGCATGTCCAGCACGATCACGCAGCCCATTCCGACGGCATCGGGCGGCGGGCAGACCGCCTCGGGCAGCTGCGATGCCTCATTGTTGGCCGCCAGCAGAAGCCGCGCCACAAGGGCCGAGGTTTCGCGCGCCACGCTGTCGGTGCCCGCCTCGCTGTCAGCCGATTGCTGCATCATCGCCATCCGGTCGGCCAGCGCGCGGCGGGCGAAATCCAGCGCGGTGCGGTTGCTGTCGCGGAAGTTCACCAGACTGTCGGCCGCCTCGGACAGAAAGAAGGCGCGGTCGGTCCGCTGGCTGTCATCGGCCCGCTCGGCCACCGCGCGTTCGGTCACCTCGGCCAGCTGCCGGCGCGATTCCGCGTCGGGCTTTTCGCGGGCAAGGCTGAGCGCGATGTAGAATTCGGCCCAGGTCGCCTGCATCTCATCGCCCTGCGCGCGGCTTGCGTCGGCCGCACTGCGCAAAAGGTCGCGCGATCCCGCCTCATCGCCCTGAAGCTGCATCAGGCGGGCGCGGACATAAAGCAGGTTTGTCCGCATCATCGGATCTTCGGTGATCTGGTCGGCGATCTGATAGGACCAATTGGCCTCATCATAGGCCGACAGGTCCATCACCGCCCGGCCATACCAGAAGAACAGCGCCGCGATGCGCTTCATCCCGACGCCCGGGTCCTGCCGCCAGACCGGCTTGCCGGCCGCATTCGTGGCCGCAACGTCCAGTGCGGCGTCAATCGCGCGGCCCATGACATCGGCCGCCTCTTCGGCCCGGCCCATGGTGTATAGCGCCCGGCCGGTGATCATGCCGGCCTCCGCCGCGATGCGGCGCACCTCGGCGGGGTCCAGCGCGGCATCCTCGGGCAGCGTGGCGCGCGAGGCCAACATGATCCCCCGCCCGTATTCGCCACGGTCCACCGCCTGACCGGCCTCGACCAGCGCCGCGCGCGCCAGTTCAAGGGGCGAGGTGTTGGCCTCGGTCGCCAGCCCCTTTTCCCACTGTTCGATCTCGGCCAAGTAGGTGTCGGCCATCGCGTCGCCCAGACCCTTGCGATACAGCGGCAGGCCCAGACGGCCCACCTCGGCCGCCTCGCGGTAGCGGCCCAGATCGGCCAGCGCATAGGACATCGAGACGTTCAGCATCGAACGCACCTCGGCCGAAGCCTCACCCCAGGGCGCCGCGACCTCAAGCCCCTCTTCGGTAAGCCGCAGCGCATAGCCGGCATTGCCGCGGTCGTTGCGGTAAAGGTCGGCCAGCATCACGAACAGCAGGCCCCAGTCGGGATTCGGAAAGCCGCGCTCGCGCCCCTGCCGGATCGCCTCGGTCAGATGGGCGAAGGCGGGGGCGAAATTGCCGTCATCGAAGGGCGGCATCCGGTCGGTCCAGTAATAGGGATCGCCCGGATCGGCGGTTTCCTGCGCCACGGCAGGCAGCGCCAGCGTCAGACACAGCGCCAGAAGCAATCCCCGGATCATCCGCCTTCCCCCACCAGAACGAAGGGCGCCCAGGCCGAAGGATGGGCCAGCGTCGGGTCGCGCGGATCGGCCATCAGATCCAGCATGGCGTGGCGCAGCGCATCGGCCTTGCCGCGCGCCTCGCCCGCCACCAGCGCCTCGAAGGTGCCGGTGGTCAGCCGGGCGGCGGCATCATCGCGCACCGGCCAGTGCGAGACCAGGATCGACCGCGCCCCGGCAAACAGAAAGGCCCGCGCCAGCCCGGAAAGCCCCTCGGCCCCCGGAGCATCGCCGCCGGCGGTGTTGCAGGCCGACAGGATCACCCAGTCGGCCGACAGCTTCAGTTCGGTGATCTCGGAAGCCGTCAGCAGCCCGTCATCGGCGAAATCGGGATTGGCCGGCGGGGTCATGACCAGCGCCGGTTCATCCAGCCCCGGCAGGTCGCCCGACAGAAGCCCGTGGGTCGCAAAGGCGATCACCGCGGTCGCCGACAGATCGGCGGACTTCACCGCGGTTTCCGTCGCATCGGCGCCCAGCACCAGCCGGCTGCGGTCCTTGCCCAGCGTGTCGGCGATCCGCGTCAGTTC
>JACZKR010000317.1 GCA_014859945.1 Paracoccaceae bacterium
CCCCTATACGCGCGCAGTCCGGGGCGAAAGCCTGCCGGACCCGATTCCCGTTCCCTTTGCCGCCGCGGCTTCCCGGCGGGCCCGGAGAACCGGAGCGGAAGCACGAAAGCAGGCGCCATCTCTGGCGGGCTTGCCCCCAAAGGGCAGGGACCCGGACGAAGACCGAGAGCTCTGGAGCGGCATCATCTCTGCGGAACCACCGCAGGCAAAGGAGACAGGGCATGAACCTGATCGCACAACTCGAAGCCGAGCAGATTGCTGCGCTCGGCAAGAAGATCCCCGACTTCAAGGCGGGTGACACCATCCGCGTCGGCTACAAGGTGACCGAAGGCTCGCGTTCGCGCGTGCAGGCTTACGAAGGCGTCTGCATCGGCCGCAAGGGCGGCATGACCATTTCGGCCTCGTTCACCGTCCGCAAGATTTCGTTCGGCGAAGGAGTGGAGCGTGTGTTCCCGCTGTATTCGACCAACATCGACTCGATCGAGGTCGTCCGTCGTGGCCGCGTCCGCCGCGCCAAGCTGTATTACCTCCGCTCGCGCCGCGGCAAGTCGGCCCGGATCGCGGAAGTGACCAACTACAAAGAAAAAGCCGAGTAAGGAGTCGCACCGATGAAACAGGGCATTCACCCCGACTATCACTTCATCGAAGTGAAGATGACCGACGGCAGCACCTACAAGACCCGCTCGACCTGGGGCAAGGAAGGCGAAACGCTGGCGCTGGATATCGACCCGCTGGCGCATCCCGCCTGGACCGGCCAGTCGGCCAAGCTGATGGACACCGGCGGCCGCGTGTCGAAGTTCAAGAACAAGTACGCCGGCCTCGGCTTCTGAACCTTCGACACGGCAAGATCGGGCGCGTCCTTCGGGGCGCGCCTTTTCATTTGCGGCAGGGTGGCGGCATGGCAGGCTGCGGTCATGGTTCCCTTGGCGATTCGGCTGATCTGTTTTGTGCTGCTGGCGGCATCGCCGGCGCGGGCCGATGTGTTTCACGACCTGTCGGGCCAGTTCGGCAAGCTGGCAGGCCCCAACACCTGCGCGCAGAACCCCCATGTCGTGACTTTCTCGGAAGACCGCAGTCAGGCGCATTTCGTCTGGGCGGCGCCGATCATCGACTTTCGCGGCGTCAGCCGGATGGGCGGCAGCTATGTCGTCCTGTCGCATGATGACCAGTCCGTCACCATGCGCATCCCCGAGGAAACCCGGCTGACCGACACCGGCGAAACCGTGGTCTGGATCATGCGCCGCGTGGCCGAGCCGGAAGGCTATTGCTGGGGCCGGACCGACTGGCCCGTCACCCGCTGCGAGCAGGAGGCCGTCCGCTGCGCCCCCGATCCGGCGATCTCGTGACGCAGGGGGGCGCGGGGTGCTTCCCTTCGCGGCCCCGGCCCCTTATAGCGGAAGTCCGCCGATAAGGCCGGTCTGGGGGAAGTCGCACCATGGCGCATATCATCGTCGTCGGAAACGAGAAGGGCGGTTCGGGGAAATCGACCACCTCGATGCATGTGGCCACGGCGCTGGCCCGGCTGGGCTTTCGCGTCGGTGCGCTGGATCTGGACCTGCGGCAGAAAAGCTTTGGCCGCTATGTCGAGAACCGCCGCGCCTGGCTGGCCAAGCAGGGGCTTGATCTGCCTTGCCCCGATTACCGCGACCTGCCCGAGATCGACCCGGCCCATCTGCAGGCCGGCGAGAACCCCTATGACGCCCGCCTTTCGGCCGCCGTTGCCGCGCTTGAGCCGGTCAGCGACTTCATCATCATCGACTGCCCCGGCAGCCATACAAGGCTAAGCCAGGTCGCCCACAGCCTGGCCGATACGCTGATCACGCCGCTGAACGACAGTTTCGTCGATTTCGACCTGCTGGCACGGATCGACGCCGAGACCGGCAAGATCAAGGGGCCGTCGATCTATTCGGAAATGGTGTGGAACGCGCGGCAGTTGCGGGCGCAGGCCGGGCTGAAGCCGATCGACTGGATCGTGCTGCGCAACCGCCTTGGCGCCCAGCAGATGCACAACAAGCGCAAGGTCGGCTCTGCGCTTGAAGAATTGTCGCGCCGCATCGGCTTTCGCGTGGCGCCCGGCTTTGCCGAGCGGGTGATCTTCCGCGAGCTTTTTCCGCGCGGCCTGACGGTTCTGGACCTGAAGGATACCGGGGTGGATGTGCTGAACCTGTCCAACATCGCCGCACGGCAGGAAGTGCGCGACCTGATGAAGGCGCTCAGGCTTCCATCGGTCGAGGTTGATTTCTGAACAGCGGGCAGGGGGCGCCCTCATGGCGCTTCTCGCGGTTGCCGATCCGGTTCAGCCGGGCACCGAAGGCATCCGCCTCTTTCGGCGCGCTGCGGCCAAACAGCCCCAGTCGGGCGATCAGATCGCGGCAGAGTTGCATGTGGGCCTCCTTGCAGTGCGGTTGACGTGATCAACCTTGCGGTGAACCGGGGCAGGATCATGACCGCCGCGCGGTGATTTTCGACCGTTGTTGCGATGGTTTGCGGCAGCGCGGCCGGCTTGAGCCGCCTTCCCCGCCGTGGCACAAGCGGGATCAGCCGGAGGCCCGCCATGACCAACACGCTTTTCGATGCGCTTTTCGCCCCGCTTGCAGGCCGCGACCGCCCGCTGATGATCCTGCCGGACGGGCAGGAGATTTCGGGCGACCGCTTTCTGCGGCAGGTGGCGCGCCTTGCCCATGCGCTTTCGGCCGCAGGCGTGCAGCCGGGCGACCGGGTGGCGGTGCAGGTGGCGAAATCGCCCGCTGCGCTGGCGGCTTACGGGGCCACGGTGGCGCTGGGGGCGGTCTTCCTGCCGCTGAACACCGCCTATACCGCCGATGAGGTCGATTACTTTCTGGGCAATGCCACGCCGCGGGTCTTCCTGTGCGATCCGGTGAAGCGGGCGGCCCTGCTGCCGGTGGCCCAGCGGCATGGGGTGCGCGTTCTGACCATGGGCGCGACCGGCGGCGGTGAACTGACCGATCTGGCCAAAACGCAGCCCGAGACCTTCGACGCGGTTCCCCGCGGGCCCGGCGATCTGGCGGCGATCCTTTACACCTCGGGCACCACGGGCCGGTCAAAGGGCGCGATGCTGAGCCACGGCAACCTTTTGTCGAATGCGCAGGTGCTGGCCGATCTGTGGCGCTTTACCGCCGAGGATGTGCTGCTGCATGCCCTGCCGATCTTTCACACCCATGGGCTGTTCGTCGCTTCGAACATCAGCCTCTTGACCGGGGGCAGCATGATCTTCCTGCCGGGCTTCGACGCCGATCAGGTGGTATCGCTTCTGCCCCGGGCGACGGCGATGATGGGCGTTCCGACCTTCTACACCCGGCTTCTGGACGACCCGCGCTTTACCCGCGATCTGGCGGGGCATATGCGGCTGTTCATCTCGGGTTCGGCGCCGCTTCTGGCCGAAACCCACCGGGCATTCGAAGACCGCACCGGCCACCGGATTCTGGAACGCTACGGCATGACGGAAACCAACATGAACACCTCAAACCCCTATGAAGGCGACCGGCGCGCCGGCACCGTCGGTCTGCCCCTGCCGGGGGTGGAACTGCGGATCATGGGCGAGGCCGGCCCCCTGCCCCCGGGCGAGGTAGGGGTGATCGAGGTGCGCGGTCCGAACGTCTTTCAGGGCTACTGGCAGATGCCCGAAAAGACGGCCGAGGAACTGCGCGCGGACGGCTGGTTCATCACCGGCGATCTGGGCACGCAGGACGCGGACGGCTATGTCACCATCGTCGGCCGGGCGAAGGACCTGATCATCACCGGTGGCTACAACGTCTATCCCAAAGAGGTGGAACTGCTGCTGGATGAACAGCCCGGCGTTCTGGAAAGCGCCGTCATCGGCCTGCCGCACCCCGATTTCGGCGAGGCGGTCTTTGCCGTACTGACCGCGCAGAAGGGCGTGCAGCTGGATGCCGAAGCGGTTCTGGCGGGCATCCGTGACCGTCTGGCGCGGTTCAAGCAGCCCAAGGCCGCGGTGGTGGTGGACAGCCTGCCGCGCAACACCATGGGCAAGGTGCAGAAGAACCTGCTGCGCGCCACCCATGCCGAAAGGTTCCGCCTGTCCTGAAAAGTTCAGGCCGCCCCTTATGGTGCCAGAGAACACCGGGGCGGCCTTGACCGAGCATCCGAAGCAAGCTTCGGGGCGGTTTGGGCTGCCTTGGGTTTCCCCTTGGTCTTACCTTTCCCGTCGCCGCCATCACAGAGGGACATCTGTAAGGCGGAAGATGGCCAATGGCGGCGATCCTGTCAAAGTTTCTTCAAAATTGACCGGTCTGGCGCAACCAGTGGGCAGGTTTGGGGCGGGACTGTTGCGCAATGCGGGCAAATCATCGGCGGAATGCCACCCAAAGGCGATTCGCGCTGCCCCAAATGAACAGGCCGGGCGGGTGCCCGGCCTGTCCTGATCTGGCAGAAGCGGCTTAGCGCGCGGCCATGGCCCGGGGCTTGGCCACCGGCGCGGCCTTCATGGCCTCGGGGCGGCGGCGGGTGCCACGGGCCCAAGGCAGAACGACCTGCACTTCGTTCGAAGCGGCGATCACGGATTTCATCCAGCGGCGTTCTTTCTTCATCTCTCGCTCCTGCGGTTCCGGTGTCTTGCGACCTTGAGGATGTTTTCGCAGGGCTTTGCGGCAGGGTTTTGGCCGCCGCGCCGGAAAAAACCGGCTGATGAGGCGTCAGGTCTGGCCGATTGTGGCAGGGTTGCCAGAATCCTTAAGGCGCTGAAAAGGCGTGAATATCTGCCGCACTGGAAACAGTTCTGCCTTGATCGCCGCCATTGTTTCCGAATTCCGGGCAATACCGGGACAAAGCCCGCCCGGATTTCGCCTCAAAGCCGGATGACCGAGATCAGCCGGCCGTAATCGGCTTCCCCCGCATGAGTCGTGCGGCGGAAGGAATAGAACCGCTCGGCGTCGCTGTAGGTGCAGTGGCGGGTCCATTCGGCATGGCCCACCCCCGCCTCGCGCAGCCGCCACAGGCCATAGGCGGGCAGGTCGAACAGCAGCCGGTCCCCCCGGCCATTGGCAAAGAAGCGCTGGGTCGCGCGGTCGTCGTCGGTGAAAGCCTCAAAGAACTCGGGGCCCACCTCATAGGCGGACTGGCTGATCGTCGGGCCGATCACCGCGCTGATGCGGTCGCGCCGGGCACCCAGGGCGATCATGGCGTCAAGGGTGGCCTCCAGCACGCCCTCTTTCGCGCCGCGCCAGCCCGCATGCGTCGCCCCCACCACGCCGGCCTCGACATCGGCGAAGAGCACCGGCTGGCAATCGGCCGTCAGCACGGCCAGCGCCAAGCCGGGCGTCGCCGTGACCATGCCATCGGCGCGCGGCCGGTCAGTCAGCGGTGCTGTCACGGCCACCACATCGGCCGAATGCACCTGATGGACGGTCACCAGCGCCTCGGGCGCCACGTCCAGCGCCTGCGCCACACGGCCCCGGTTGATCGCCACGATCTCGGCCTGATCGCTGCTGCCGGTGCCGCAGTTCAGCCCCGCGAAGATGCCCGAGGAGGCGCCGCCCTTGCGGGTGAAGAACCCGTGGCGGGGGGCAAGGGCGCGTGAGGTGAGGATTTCCAGCATCAGGCGAATCCGGGCGGAACGGGGGCGCCTTCAGCATAGACTGCCAGCGCCTTGAACAGTTCCCCCATTTCCGCCCCCGCGGTCAAGCGCCGCGTGGCGGCCAGATGGTTCTCCAGCGCGGCCCCCGTCAGCCGCTCGGCCAGCCGGGCCGATCGCGCGTCGATGCCAAGCGCCGTCAGCAGCCGGCCCTGCGTGGTGTAGCGGCAGGCAAGCCCTTCAGCCCGCGCGGCAAGGGCTGCAAAATCGACATGGGCCGTCAGGTCGGCGTGGCCCGGTTCGGCCAGCGGATCGGTGAAGGCGTGGTCCTTCAGCGCCTGCAGCGTGTCGCCCTTCGACCGCCAGCCGCCATAGTCGATGATCAGCGCCAGCCCGCCATGCTGCCGCAGGCGCCGGGCGACCTGATCCATCTGCGCCGCCGCCTGCGGGCAGGTTTCCACCACCGTGCCCGGCGGGTCATCGGGGAAAGCGGCCGTCAGGTCGGGCCGGGCTTGCGGCGCCGACAGGCCGAAGGCCAGCGCGCCATCATGCAGGCCGACCAGACGCTCACACCAGCCGGCCGCGTCGCGCTGATACTGGCGGATCGGCAGGGCGTCGAAGAATTCATTTGCCAGAAGGAACAGAGGTTGTTCGGGCAGCAGGCCTGCATCATCCGTCCAGCGCGAGGCATAGGGGGCCAGTGCCTGCGCCTGCAACGCGCGCAGGCGGGGCGATGCCTCGACCAGCACCACCTCCATCGCGGCGTGAAAGCCCGGCACCCCGCGCGTCGCGCGCAGCACGTCGGCCATCAGCGTGCCGCGGCCCGGCCCAAGCTCGGCCAGGGTAAAGCGGGCGGGGGCGCCGGTATCCAGCCAGTGCTGAGCAAGGCAGAGGCCCAGAAGCTCTCCGAACATCTGCGAGATTTCAGGGGCGGTGGTGAAGTCGCCCTCCGCCCCGAAGGGCGGCCGCGTGGTGTAATAGCCGTGCAGGGGGTGCAGCAGGCATTCCGCCATGTACTCCGCCACCGTCATCGGCCCCGTGGCCGCGATCCTTGCGCGCAGGATGTCGGCCAGTTCCGTCATGCCGCCTTCGCGCGCGCCATGAACCAGAGGCCCGCCGCAATCATCGGCAGCGACAGAATCTGGCCCATGGTCAGGCCATAGCCGCCGACCTGCAGCGCCAGTCCCAGCGGGTTGCCCAGCGTGATGAACTGCGCATCGGGCTGGCGCACGAACTCGACCACAAAGCGCGACAGGCCGTAGCCGGCAAAGAACAGCCCCGCCGTGCGCCCCGGAAAACGCAGCCAGCCCGTCCGCCAGATCGCCCAGGCCAGCAGGGTGAACAGCACGATCCCTTCCAGAAACGCCTCATAAAGCTGGCTGGGGTGGCGGGCGCAGATGGTCAGCATATCCGGGCAGGCCTGCGCAGCCTCACCGGGGAAAGCCACGCCCCAGGGCAGGCTGGTGGGGCGGCCCCACAACTCGGCATTGATGAAATTGGCGATGCGGCCCAGGAACAGGCCCACGGGCGTTGCCATGGCCAACAGGTCGGCCATCGTCAGCATGGGAATGCCTTCGCGCCGGCAGAAGAGGATGCCCGCAACCACCACCCCCATGAAGCCGCCGTGGAAGGACATCCCGCCCTCCCAGACCCGCAGGGTATGGCTGGGGTTTTCCACGAAGTACCCGGGCTGGTAGAACAGCACATAGCCCAGCCGCCCGCCGATGATCACCCCGGCGATGATCCATGTCAGCAGGCGTTCGACCGCCTCGGGCTGCATGGGCGGCTCGCCGGGCCAAAGGCGCGGCGTTTTCAGGATGCGCACGATCAGCTTCCAGCCGACGATCAGCCCGACGATATAGGCCAGCGCATACCACCGCAGCGTCAGCGTCACCGGCCCGAGCGGGATCGAGAAGATCTCGGGCGAAATCTCGGGGAAGGGGATATAGGCCATCGCGTTCTCCTGTCGCGGTCTTGTCGGGCGGGGGCGGCGCGATGTCAACGCTGCGGCTGCAAACCCTTGCCCGTGCCGGCCTGATCGCTAGAATGCGCCCAGCCACCAGCCAAGGGATCAGACATGAGCATCAACGCGCCGGAAACCCAGGTCGTGACCACATGGAAAGTGGCCTGCGACGGTGGAGAGGGGGCGCTTGGCCACCCGCGGGTCTGGCTGACCATTCCGGCCGATACCGGCTGGGTGGAATGCGGCTATTGCGACAAGCGCTATGTGATCGACCGCGAACACGCCCACGACGACCACTGAGCCGGCAGCCGTGCTGCGCCTTGCGCTGCGGCTTCTGGCCCTTCTTGTCTCGCTGCCGCTGATCTATCTGGCCGCCGGTCTTGCCGGTGCGTTGATTGCCGGCGGGCCGCAGGACGATGCCGAAGGCGGCAGCTACCGGGTCGGGTTGCTGCGCGGGCCCATCCATTACGATTTCCTGCTGCCGCTGGACGCCGCCACCCAGTCGCGCTTTGCCTTTGCCGAGGCGCAGAAGGGCGTGCCGCTGTCGCATCCCGATGCCCGCTGGATCGTCATCGGCTGGGGAAGCCGGGCCTTCTATACCACCGCAGGCACCTATGCCGACATCACCGCCGGCGCGGTCTGGACGGCCGCCACCGGTGATGCGGCGGTGATGCGGGTGGATGCGCTGGGCGAAATTCCGGCCGATGCGCCGGGCGTCCGCTGGCTGTACCTGTCGCCGGCGCAATATGCCCGGCTGGCCGCCGGCCTGCGCGGCTCTTTCGCCGAAGACGGGGCCGGCGTGCCGATTCCGCTGGCCGAGGCGGGCTTTACCGGCACCGACGGCTTCTGGCAGGGGACGGGCCATTTCAGCCTGTTCCGCACCTGCAACGTCTGGGTGGGTGACCAGTTGCGCGCCGCCGGCCTGCGCTTTGGCCTGTGGACGCCGACGCCGCAGTCGGTCGATCTGGCGCTGTGGTGGCAGCAGGGCTGATGCGCCCGTGGCGGGTAGAAGCCCCGCGTCATCCGTGCCATAGATCGTCTTCGCAAGGACCGGAGGGGCGCGCATGGCATTCGGCAAGGGAAATCACCTGCACCTGATCGACGGCTCGGCCTTCATCTTCCGCGCCTATCACGCGCTGCCGCCGCTGACGCGCAAGTCTGACGGCCTGCCGGTGGGCGCCGTGGCGGGGTTCTGCAACATCCTCTTCAACTACCTTGAGGGCAACAAGAAGGCCGGCGGGCCGACCCATGTCGCGGTGATCTTCGACCATTCCGCGACCACCTTCCGCAACGAGCTTTATCCGCTTTACAAGGCCAACCGTCCCGAACTGCCCGAAGACCTGCGCCCGCAGTTCCCCCTGACGCGCGAGGCGACCCGCGCCTTCAACGTGCCCTGCATCGAGATGGCGGGTTATGAGGCCGATGACATCATGGCCACGCTGGCCAGCCAGGCGGCGGCGGCGGGGGGCGATTGCACCATCATCTCGTCCGACAAGGACCTGATGCAGCTGGTCGGCCCCGGCATCGGCCTTCTGGACCCGATGAAGAACCGCGCCATCGGCCCCGATGAGGTGATGGAGAAATTTGGCGTCGCCCCCGACCGCGTGGTGGACGTACAGTCGCTGGCCGGCGATTCGGTTGACAACGTTCCGGGCGCCCCCGGCATCGGCATCAAGACCGCGGCACTTCTGATCAACGAATACGGCGATCTGGATACGCTTCTGGCCCGTGCCGGGGAAATCAAGCAGCCCAAGCGGCGCGAGGCGCTGGTGGAAAACGCCGACCAGATCCGGCTGTCGCGCGAACTGGTCACGCTGAAGCGCGATACGCCGGTGCCGGTGGCGCTGGACGATCTGGCGGCCCGGCTGCCCGAACCCGATGAGATCATGGGTTTCCTGACGCGGATGGAGTTCCGCACCCTGGCCAAGCGCGTGGCCGACAAGCTGAAGATCGCCGCGCCGGTCATCGAAGAAGCCAAGGGCTATGAAGTCGCGGGCGCCCATGACGCGCCCGAGGCGGCCGAGAAGGTTCCCTTCGACCACGCCGGATATGAGGCGGTCCGCGACATGGCCGCGCTGAACCGCTGGCTGGCCGAAATTTCCGAGGCGGGGCTGGTGGCGGTGGACACCGAAACCACCAGCCTTGATGAGATGCGGGCCGAACTGGTCGGCATCTCGCTGTCCACGGTGGCTGGGAAGGCCTGTTACATCCCGCTGGCCCATCGCAAGGGCGGCGATGACCTGTTCGGTGCTTCCGAACTTCTGCCCGACCAGATTCCGCCGGATCAGGCGCTGGCCGCGCTGAAGCCGCTGCTGGAAGACCCGGCGGTGCTGAAGATCGGCCAGAACATGAAGTATGACTGGAAGATCTTTGCCCGCCACGGCATCACCATCGCGCCTTTCGACGATACGATGCTGATGAGCTATGCCATGCACGCGGGCCTGCATGGTCACGGCATGGATCACCTGTCGGAACAATACCTTGGCCACAGCCCCATCCCGATCAAGGCGCTTCTCGGCTCGGGCAAGTCGCAGATCACCTTTGACCGGGTGGCGATTGACGAGGCGGTGAAATACGCCGCCGAAGACGCCGATGTCACGCTGCGGCTGTGGCAGGCCTTCAAACCGCAACTGCACCGCGCCCGCGTGACCACGGTTTATGAGACGCTGGAACGCCCGCTGGTGCCGGTGCTGGCCGAAATGGAGATGGCCGGCATCACCGTGGACCGCGACACGCTCGCGCGCATGTCGAACGCCTTCGCGCAGCGGCTGGCCCAGTTCGAGGATGAAATTCAAGAGATCGCCGGCGAAAAGTTCAACGTCGGCTCGCCCAAGCAACTGGGTGAGGTGCTGTTTGACCGCATGGGCGTGCCCGGCGGCGAAAAGGGCAAGACCGGAGCCTATGCCACCGGCGCCGACGTGCTGGAAGACATCACCACGATGGAGGACAGCCTGCCGCAGGCGGCGCGGCTGGCGGCCAAGGTGCTGGACTGGCGGCAGATCGCCAAGCTGAAATCCACCTACACCGATGCGCTGCAACAGGCGATCAACCCCGATACCGGGCGGGTGCATACGTCCTACAGCATTGCCGGGGCGAACACCGGGCGTCTGGCCTCGACCGATCCGAACCTGCAGAACATCCCCGTCCGGACCGAGGAAGGCCGCCGCATCCGCGAAGCCTTCGTGGCGCCGCCGGGGCGGGTGCTGGTGAGCCTCGATTACAGCCAGATCGAATTGCGCATCCTGGCCCATATCGCCGACATTCCGGCCTTGCAGCAGGCCTTCCGCGACGGGCTGGACATTCACGCCATGACGGCCTCGGAAATGTTCAACGTGCCGCTGGATCAGATGACCTCGGATATCCGCCGCCGGGCCAAGGCCATCAACTTCGGGGTGATCTACGGGATTTCCGGATTTGGTCTGGCGCGGAACCTGCGGATTCCGCGGGCCGAGGCGCAGGGCTTCATCGACCGCTATTTCGAGCGGTTCCCGGGCATCCGCGAATACATGGACCAGACCATCGCCTTTGCGAAGGATCGCGGCCATGTCCAGACGCTGTTCGGCCGCAAGATTCACACGCCCGAGATCAACGCCAAGGGCCCGGGCGCGGGCTTTGCCCGCCGCGCGGCGATCAATGCGCCCATTCAGGGCACGGCGGCCGATGTGATCCGCCGCGCGATGATCCGCATGCCAGCTGCCATTGCCGGGATCGACGCCACGATGCTGCTGCAGGTCCATGACGAACTGCTGTTCGAAGTGGCCGAAGATGCCGCCGACACCCTGATCGCCCGCGCGCGTGAGGTGATGGAAGGCGCGGCCGACCCGGCCGTGAAGCTGGCCGTTCCGCTGGTGGTGGATGCCGGCCGCGGCCGCAACTGGGCCGAGGCGCATTGAGCGGGCTTATCCCCGGTCGATCCTGACCTGATAGCAGTTGTTGCGGGCCGACCGGACGTGGACATAGGTCACTTTCGGATCGGCCAGCAACTCGGCGGCCCGCTCAGGTATGGCCGGGGTGGGAACCACGCCGCCGGTGCCATAGATGATCCGGTCATCCGCCCCGTAACCCCTCACGATGTATTCGGGCGAGGCGAGCATGGCCGGCAGCACTGCGCCGCCGCCGGCCTGACAGGCATCGGCACACAGGAAGATCGGCCCCAACTCGGCATAGGGTTGCGGCGCGGGGAAGGGGCGGTGCGCCAGCACCAGCATTCCGGCGCCTTCGGGCACCATCTGCAGGCAATGCCGGCAGGGGTTGCCGGTGCCGGTGGCCAGCTGACGCTCGGGCGTCTGGCCGTTGGCATCGGCGCCGCCCGCCTGATAGTGGCGGACGATATCGGTGGGGATCGGGGTAAAGCGGATCATCGGGGCCTCCGTCGGGTTTCCCACCGGATGGCCCGGATCACCCGGCAAACGCGACCCGAAGCTTGCGCAATCAGGCCGGATCGACCAGCCGGCCCAGCATCCGCCCGCCCAGGATATGCAGGTGGTAATGCGGCACTTCCTGCATGCCGTCGCGGCCGGCGTTGGTGATGCCGCGATAGCCGGCCTCACCATCCAGCCCCAGCATCGCAATCACCTGCGCCACGGTGCGGTGGAAATCGACGATCTCATCGGCCGAGGCTTCGGCGGCGAAATGGTCAAGGTTGACGTAGGGCCCCTTGGGGATCGCCAGCACATGCACCGGGGCATGCGGACGGATGTCGTGGAACACCAGCGTGTGCGGGGTTTCCAGCACCGTCTTGTTCGGAATCTCACCGCGCAGGATGCGGGCAAAGATGTTCTGCGGGTCGTAGCAATGGGCCATGTCTCAGTCCACAAACAGATAATCGGTCGCCGCGATCTGCCGCGCCTTGTCCACCGGAATATCAAGGAACTCGGCCAGCGGCACGGTGTTTTCGTCGGCCGAAACGCTTTGCCGCATCCGGTAGGCATTGGGAAAGCCCGCGTCGCGGATACGGTCGCTTTCAAATTTCACGTCATAGCGGATGGTCGGCAGCAGCCGGTCGATGGTTTCCTGTGGCGTGCGTTCCCCCGCCAGACCGACGCGCACGGCATGGCCCAGAAGGTATTCGTCGGTGAACTCGCATTCGATTTCCAGCAGCCGCACCTTGGCCTTGTCGTTGTAGAAATCCTGCATCAGATCGACATTCGCCGGGTCGATGCAGAAGATCAGCCGGTCGGTCTGCCAGTAGTCATAAAGCATCCGCACCAGCGCGCGGCGGTGGCGCGTGCGCTTTTCCAGCGTGGACTGGATGCCACCCAGATCGGGCAGGGGGGTAGAGGCCTCGTTGAACAGATAGTCCAGCGCGGGCAGGTTGGTGACCTGCCGCACCCGTTCCACCAGACGCTTGGCGACATGCCATTTCTTGCAGGTCACCATCATCAGCGTGCGTTCGCGGCCAAGGCTGGCCTCCGTCTCCCAGAAGCGGGGGGCGAACCGGCGCCCGATCCGGCCGCGGCCGGTCAGGAACTTGAAGAGGCTGCGCCCTTCGTTCGAGATGCCGAAGCGCACGCCCTTGGCCGCGTAAAGCTTGCCCAACCGTTCCTTCAGATCCTTGGCATCGGGGCTGATCTTGCGGGCGAACAGGTAGTCCTGGCTCAGCAGCAGGTCATAATGGTCGTTATAGAAGGTCACCGGCATGCCGTAGTCGGTGAACATCAGGAAGGTCAGGGTGCGGGTACGGATTTCATGTTCCGGCACCAGATGGCGCACCAGCGTCTGGAAGAACGTCTCATCGGGAATCCACGTCGTGCGGAAAAAGCGCATCACGTCGCGGCGGCGGGCGCAGAATTCCAGCAGCATCTCGATGGTGCGGCGGCGCAGGCACCACCACTGGCTGCCGATCTGCATGGCAATGTCGGACGGCACCTTGCGCGCCAGCCCCAGCTTCTTCTGCAGGTTCATCGAGGCATAGAACAGCGCCTTGCGGTTCCGCTCGTTGAACCAGTGGCGATAGATCAGCCGTTCGTCCTTGATGCCGGTCTTGATCCAGTCCGAGTTGAAGAAATCGAAGCTTTCGATGTAGTCCACCTCCTCACGGTCAAGGAAGGTATGGGCGAATTCGGCCGATTTGATCGGCATGCAGTCGCCCGACAGCATGTAGAAATGCGTGGCACGCGGAAAGGCATCGACGGCGGCCTGAACCGCCTGCAGCGTGGCGTCCACAAGGCTCCACTCGCCCCAGCCGCATTTCAGCCGCCGCCGAGCGAAGGTGACCGACCGGTTTTCGGCCAGACCGGCGCGGATCTTGTCATAGGCGTCGCGGGGCGCGCGCGCATCGAAGTGGATCGACACAAAGTCACCCGCCGCCGTCAGGCGCCGGGCCTGGGCGACGATGCCATCGGGATCCTTGTGGCACAGTAGGATATAGGCGATTCTTGCCATGGTTCGGACAGTTTGGGCCTGCCTTGGTCACTGTTTCCCTAAATAGCGTCAAGGGACATTGAAAAGACAGAGTTTCTTTGCTTTTTTGTGGCCGATTGAACGGGGCGGCCTGTGTGATGCCCCAAGGACGGAGTTTTGTGATGGGTTTTCCCGGCACCTGGATGACGGAAAGCGAAAGCGTGGTCTATCGCGTGGTGCCGAAATGCGCCTGCTCGACCATCGGGCAGATCATGTTCTACTCGGACCACGGCAAGTTCTTTGACGGTGACATCCATGATGCCACGGCCGGCATGCACAAATGGGCGATGGAGGCCAGTCAGCCCCTGATCGAGAAGAACGTCAAGGCGCACCGGTCCTTTGCCTTCACCTGCGTTCGGAACCCTTACGCGCGCATCCTGTCGTCGTTCTTCGACAAGATCTGCGGCATCCAGCGCAACGGCAAGCGCTATCGCGGCAATCTGGTGCCGATGCTGGTGCAGAAATACGGGGTCGAGGTGGGCGGCCCGGACGGCAAGGAAGAGTTTGACCAGATCAAAAGCTTCCGCCGCTTTTTGCTGTTCGCCCGCGACACCATCCGCTTCCGCAAACCGATGGAGCCCGATATCCACTGGTCCGCCATGTCGGGGCATATCAGCACCTTCATCGTCAACGGCGGGCGCTATGACCAGATCTTCTTCACCGAGAAGTTCGATGAGGGCATGGCCAAGGTGCTGAAGAAGATCAAGACGAAGCACAAGATCGACCTGAAGGCCATTCCGCGCTTCAACGAAAGCGAAGGCCACGGGCCAAAGCGACTGCACAAGGTCAGCGAGTATTTCGACGACCTGTCGCGGCATCTGATCTGGGAAATCTACAAGCACGATTTCCAGCTGTTCCGCTATGATTTCGACGATCCCGACAACAAGATGCCGATCGGCGAGATTGATCTGGACGAAGTTCACCGCAAACTGGGCGACTGACGCCCCGGGGTAGGGGCATGCCGCCTGTTGTCATCGTGGCCCATGGCCAGCCCTCTGACCCGGCCCCGCTGGCGGCCGAGGTGGCGGCGCTGGCGGCGTCGGTGGGGGCGCTGCTGCCCGGGCGGGTGGTGCTGTCGGCGACTTTGGCCGAAGCCGGCGCACTGGCTGCGGTGACGGCCGGCACGGGGCCGGCGGGGCTGGTCTATCCGCTGT
>JACZKR010000006.1 GCA_014859945.1 Paracoccaceae bacterium
TCGGCGTCTTCCACCGCGACGCGGGGGCCAAGGTCGCGCAAGCTGTCGCTGCGCAGCTGTCGCGCCGCGATCAGCCGCGCCCCCGATGCGGCGGCCCACAGATGCGCCAGATGGGTCTTGCCCGTGCCCGCCGGCCCCACCAGAACCAGCTTGCCCCCCGGCCAGCCGGCATCCGCCTCGACCGCGGCAAGGGCGGCCGCATTGGCGGGCGAGACGAAAAAGCTTTCGCGCCGGTAGGTTTCAGGGTGCGGCAGATCGAAGGCCAGCTGGCGGACGCTCACGCCTGCTCCTCTCCGGGTGCATCCTGGGGCGCCCCGGCCCCGGCGGCCTCACGCCCGGCGACGCCCTGATAAAGCAGGCTTTGCTGATACTGCGCGATGGCAAAGCGGGTCAGCACCCCGATCGACGCCGCCACCGGCACAGCCACCAGCATGCCGACAAAGCCGAAGACCGTGCCGAAGGCCGACAGCGCGAACAGCAGCCACACCGGATGCAGCCCGACCGATTCCCCCACCATCTTCGGCGTCAGGATATTGCCCTCGATGAACTGGCCGGCGGCAAAGATCGCCACCACCAGCCCGACCGAAAACCACTCGCCCCAGAACTGGAACAGCGCCAGCCCGATGGCCAGCGCGCCGCCCACCAGCGCGCCCACATAGGGAATGAAGGTGATGGTGCCGGCAATCGCCCCCACCACCAGCCCGAACTGCAGCCCCGCCGCCATCAGCGCGACCGCGTAGTAGATCCCCATCGCCAGACAGACCGACAGCTGACCGCGCACGAAGGCCGACAGCACATCGTCAATCTCGCGGCCCAGCCGGCGGACCACCGGCGCGTGGTCGCGCGGCAGAAGGCTGTCGATGCGGGCGATCATCCGGTCCCAGTCAAGCAGCAGGTAGAACGCCACCACCGGCACCACCAGCAGGAACACCACCGCGTTCAGCACCGACAGGATCGAGGCCAGCACCCCCTCGGCCAGCTCGGCCCCCTTCGACTGGATCGCCGTGCCGATCTTGGCCATGGTCTGCCGGATGACCGAGGTGCTGTCCTGCAGATCGGGAAACCGCTCGACCAGAAAGCCTTGCAGGCGCTGGGAATATTCCGGCGCCTTCGCCACCAGTCCCGACAATTGGTTCACCAGCGTCGGGATCACCGCCAGGATCAGCAGCACCAGGATCATCACCGCAACCAGCGTGATGACCGAGGTCGCGGTGACCCGGCTCATCCCCATCTTCGTCAGCCGGTCGGCCAGCGGATCAAGGAAATAGGCCATCGCCCCGCCGACGAGGAACGGCAGGATCACCCCGCCCATCGCCCAGAGCATCACGAAGAACACCGCCAGCGCGATGCCCCAGTATCTCAGCTGATCGCGGACGGGCAGCGCCATGTAAGCCTCCGGAAAAGGGCCCCGCGGCCCGGCCCTTCATATC
>JACZKR010000046.1 GCA_014859945.1 Paracoccaceae bacterium
GGGTTGTGCCCACCGTCCAGCCACAACTCGACCCCGGGGGCCAGATCAACCAGCGGGCCGTGGCGCAGGCGCTGCATGCGGGCGGGCCAGAAGGCGCGGGTCACGGCGGCCTCGCAGGCCGCACCGTCACGGCCAAGGGCGCGCAGGGCGGTAATGGCGGCACCGGCATTCTGCACCTGATGCGGGCCGGGCAGATTGGGCAACGGCAGGTCCAGAAGACCGTTCTCATCCTGATAGATCAGCCGGCCGCGCTCCTCCCACACATTCCAGTGCTGACCGAAGGCCAGAACCGGAGCGCCCAGACGGGCGGCGCGGTCTTCGATGACCATAAGCCCCTCTTCGGTCTGAGGTCCGACGATCACCGGCACGCCGCGCTTGATGATCCCGGCCTTTTCGCCGGCAATCTTCGCCACCGTGTCACCGAGGTAGCTTTCATGGTCCATCGAGACCGGGGTGATGATGCAAAGCCGCGGCGCCTCGACCACGTTCGTCGCGTCCAGCCGTCCGCCAAGACCGACTTCCAGCAGCGTCCAGTCGGCCGGCGTGCGGGCAAAGGCAAGAAAGGCGGCGCAGGTGGTGATTTCGAAGAATGTAATCCCATCCGGGCCGTTCTTCTGCACGCATTCGTCCAGAAGCGCCGTCAGCGCCGGTTCCGAGATCAGTTCGCCCGCCAGCCGGATACGCTCATGAAACCGGGCCAGATGGGGCGAGGTATAGGCGTGAACCTTGTCTCCGCCGGCCTCTAACCCCGCGCGGATCATCGCCTGCGTGCTGCCCTTGCCGTTGGTGCCGGCAATGTGGATCACCGGCGGCAGGTGCCGCTCGGGGTGGTCCAGCGCCGCGAGCAGGCGATGCACGCGGTCCAGTGTCAGGTCGATGACCTTGGGGTGCAGGGTCATCATCCGTTCAAGGATCAGGTCCGAGGTGGTCACTTGGCGTCGGCGCCCTGACCCGGCTCACCGGGGGGCGGCAGATCGCCCTTCACGGCGGGCGGCTGGCCCATCAGCATGCGCAGGATGGTCACCAGTTCCTCACGCATGGCCTTGCGGTGGGTCACCCGGTCCAGCATGCCGTGATCCAGCAGGTACTCGGCGCGCTGGAAGCCTTCGGGCAGCTTTTCGCGGATGGTCTGTTCGATCACGCGGGGGCCGGCAAAGCAGATCAGGGCGTTCGGCTCGGCAATCTGCACGTCGCCCAGCATGGCATAGCTTGCGGTCACGCCGCCGGTGGTCGGATGGGTCAGCACGACGACATAGGGCAGGCGCGCCTCGCGCAGCATCTGCACGGCAACGGTGGTGCGCGGCATCTGCATCAGGCTGAGGATGCCTTCCTGCATCCGTGCGCCCCCCGCGGCAGCAAACAGCACCAGCGGCCGCTTCAGATGCACCGCGCGTTCGGCCGCGGCGATGATGGCGTTGCCCACATACATGCCCATGGACCCGGCCATGAAGCTGAAGTCCTGCCCGGCCGCCACGATCGGGGTGCGGCCCATCTCACCCTCGGCCACCAGCATCGCCTCACGCGCGCCCGTGGCTTTCTGCGCCGTCTTCAAACGCTCTGGATATTTCTTCTGGTCGCGGAACTGCAGCGGGTCCACCAGCGGCTCGGGCACCTTCACTTCGGTGAAGACGCCGCCGTCGAACAGCGCCGTAAAGCGGTCGCGCGGGGTGATCGCCATATGGTGATCGCACGAGGTGCAGACGTTCAGGTTCGCCGCAAGTTCCCGGTGGAACAGCATGGTGCCGCATTCGGGGCACTTCGTCCAAAGGTTCTCGGGCACTTCCCGGCGTGAGAAGAGCGAGTTGATCTTGGGCCGGACATAGTTGGAAATCCAGTTCATCGGATCGGTCCTCGCATCAGGTCAGCCCCGATCAGATAGCGGCAGGGGGGCAGGAATGCAACGGCGCGGGCCGGGCGCGCAAATTCACCGGAAGAAATTCGCAGGCATCTTCGAAGAAACCCGGGCTGCTTAGGCCGTCAGGCGCCCGGCGGACTGGCCGGTCACCACCGCCTCAAGGATCACGCCCTCGGGCTGGTCGGTGGTGAAGGCCACTTCGGTGAACTGCTCGGTCCGCCCCATGCGGGGGGTTTCGGTCAGGATGCGGTGGCGGGTGCCGGCCTGCGCGGCCAGATGGCGGGCAAGTGCCGCATCGCCCGCCGCGCGCAGACGCGCTGCCCGGTCGCGAATCTCAGGCCCCTTCAGCTGCGGCATGCGGGCAGCAGGCGTGCCCTTGCGGGGGCTGAACGGGAAGACATGCAGGAAGGTCAGGTCACAGTCCTGCACCAGTTTCAGCGAGTTTTCGAACATCGCCTCGGTCTCGGTCGGGAAGCCTGCGATGATGTCGGCACCAAAGATCATGTCGGGCCGCAGCCGGCGCGCCTCTTCGCAGAAGCGGATGGCATCGTCGCGCAGGTGGCGGCGCTTCATCCGTTTCAGGATCATGTCGTCGCCCGCCTGCAGCGACAGGTGCAGATGCGGCATCAGGCGCGGTTCGGTGGCGATGGCCTGCATCAGCATGTCGTCCGCCTCGATGCTGTCGATCGAACTGATCCGCAGGCGCGGCAGGTCGGGCACCAGCCGGAGGATGCGCATCACCAGATCGCCCAGCCGCGGCTCGGCAGGCAGGTCGGCACCCCATGAGGTCAGGTCGACCCCCGTCAGCACCACCTCCTGAAAGCCCTTGTCTACCAGCCGCTTGATCTGCTCCACCACCACCCCGGCGGGGACGGATCGGGAATTGCCACGGCCGAAGGGGATGATGCAGAAGGTGCAGCGGTGATCGCAGCCGTTCTGCACCTGAACATAGGCGCGCACCCGGCCGAACCCGTCGATCAGGTGGCCTGCGGTTTCCTTCACCGACATGATGTCATTGACCTGAACCTTCTCGGTCTGGCCGATCAGGTCGGGGACGCGCAGGCTGGCCCAGGTTTCGGCCTGCATCTTTTCGTGGTTGCCGACGACGCGCGTCACCTCGGGCATGGCCGCGAAGGTTTCGGGTTCGGTCTGGGCGGCGCAGCCGGTGACGATCACCGGGGCGCCGGGATTTTCGCGGGCAAGGCGGCGGATTTCCTGCTTGGCCTTGCGCACGGCTTCGGCGGTGACGGCACAGGTGTTCACCACCACCGCGCCTTCCACGCCGGCAGCGGCGGCCAGTTCCTTCATCGCCTCGGTCTCATAGGCGTTCAGGCGGCAGCCAAGGGTGGAAAAGACCGGCGCAGTCATGCGTTGGCGGCCAGATAGTCCGGCGAAAGCCAGCCGTCGAAGACATGGGCCACCGGCCCCGTCATCCAGACGCCATCCTCGCGCCAGTCGATTTCCAGAACACCGCCGTCCAGGTCCAGCACCACATGCCGCCCGGTCAGCCCGCGCAGATGCGCCGCCACCGCCGCCGCGCAGGCGCCCGACCCGCAGGCCAGCGTGATGCCCGCCCCCCGCTCCCACACGCGCATGCGCAGGCGGTCGGAGCCTGTCAGGCTGACAAACTCGACATTGGTGCGCTGCGGGAACAGCGGGTCATGTTCGTAGCGCGGGCCAAGCACCGGCAGGTTCACCTCTTCGGCGTCCTCGACGAAGAACACGCAATGCGGATTGCCCATGCCCAGCGCCACCGGATCGCCCGGCAGGGGCAGATGCAGGGTATCGACCTCATGCGACAGCGGCACCTCGTCCCAGGCCGTCTGGGGATGCCCCATGTTCACCGAAACCCGCCCGTCGGGCAGCCGCACCGCCGCCAGCCCGCCGCGCGCGGTCACCAGCGAAACGGCATCGCGCCCCAGCCCGGCCATCACATAGGATGAAACGCAGCGCGTGGCATTGCCGCAGGCGCCCGCCCGGGTGCCGTCATTGTTCCAGAAGTCCAGCTCAAAATCAGCGCCGGCCGCATCGCGGATTTCGGCCAGCTGATCGAAACCGACGCCACGATTGCGGTCGCCCAGCGCCCGCGCCAGAGCCGGCGTGACAACAGCCCCGGCCCGCCCGCGCGAGTCGATGACGACAAAATCGTTGCCCGCGCCGTGCATCTTCATGAAGCGCAGGCCTTCAGGGGGCCAGTTTCCGGTCATGGCCGCACATATAGGCCTGTCGGCCCCGGCATGCCAGTGCCGATGCAGTTTGCCCTTGCACCCGCCGGACGAGAGGTATATCGGCCCGCAGCACGGATGGGCCGTTAGCTCAGTTGGTAGAGCAGCTGACTCTTAATCAGCTTGTCGAAGGTTCGAATCCTTCACGGCTCACCATCCGTCCTCCCGATGACACCGCCGGAAATGTCGCGCCCCGCCGCGGCTTCCGCAATTCGGGGGTTGACGATGGCGGGCACCTTCCGTATCTGCCCCGCCTGTGGGCCCGTAGCTCAGTTGGTAGAGCAACTGACTTTTAATCAGTGGGTCACAGGTTCGAATCCTGTCGGGCTCACCACTTCTGCGGATGTCAGGCGACACCGCGAATTTCCCTGAAAGAATGGCATGCTGAACCGGCCCGGCTGTGGCTGGTTGCTGCATTATGTCCATCCGCCGCTCCGTGCGGGGCGGCGGTCTTTGTGATCGGAAAGGCGGCCGTTCAGAAGGCCGTGCGTTCGGCGCCCTTCAGGCCCAGAATCTCGCGCGCCTCATCCGGGGTGGCGATCTCGCAGCCCAAATCCTCGACGATGCGGCGGATCTTGGCGACCTGCTGGGCGTTGCTTTCGGCCAGCTTTTCCCGGCTGATGAACAGGCTGTCCTCAACCCCCACCCGCACATTCCCGCCCATCTGGCTGGCGGTTGTCGCAAGGCCCATCTGCGCGCCACCGGCCCCCAGAACCGACCAGCGATAATCATCGCCGAAAAGCCGGTCGGCGGTGCGCTTCATGAAGATCAGGTTGTCCACCTCGGGCCCGATGCCGCCCAGGATGCCGAAGATGAACTGGATGAAGACCGGCGCCTTGAACAGCCCGATATCCATGCAGAAGCGCAGGTTGTAGAGGTGGCCCACATCATAGCACTCATGCTCGAACTTGATGCCGTGCGGGGCCAGCGTTTCGGCCACCGTCTGAATATCGCGGAACGTGTTGCGGAAGATGTAGGTGTCGGAGTTCTCGACGTAGTCCTTCTCCCAGTCGAACTTCCAGCTTTCGTAACGTTTGGCCAGCGGATGGAAGCTGAAGTTCATCGACCCCATGTTCAGGCTGCACATCTCGGGTGAAAAGCGCAGGGCGGGGGCGATGCGTTCCTCGATGCTGTTTTTCAGGCTGCCGCCGGTCGAGATGTTGATCACCGCATCACTCGCCTGCCGGATGCGCGGCAGGAAGGCGGCAAAGGCCTCGGGGTCGATCGTCACGCCGCCATCGTCGGGGCGGCGGGCGTGCAGATGCAGGATCGAGGCACCCGCTTCGGCGGCGGCCACGGCTTGCGCTGCAATGTCGTCGGCGGTGTAGGGCAGCGCATCCGACATGGTGGGGGTGTGGATTGCCGCCCGCCTCGATGACGCCCCGCCAGCCGGCTTTCCCGCCAAGCTGGCCGCGCTTCTGGCCCACCGCTGGCGGCGGCTTGGCAACGAAGCCCCCGGCTGGCAGGTGATCCCGTGTGAGCTGACCGACCGCGCCGGCGACGTGCTGGCGGCCATGGTGCGGGACCACGCCCGCGCATGGAACCTGCCCCAGGCCTTCCTTGGCTGGCTGGATCGCAATGTGTCCTTCCACAACACGCTGGTTGACCGCATCGTCACCGGCGCGCCTCGGGCCGACCGCGAGGCGATCGAAGCAACCCTCGGCTACCACGACCCCTGCCTGACCACGACCGAACTTTACAACTTTCTCGCCATCGAACAGCGCCCGGGCCAGCCCGCCCCACTGCTGCCGCTGGCTGCCCATGACCCGGGCACGGTGATCGTGCCCGATGTCGGGCCGCTGAAGCTGCGCAAGCTGGCGATCCTGAACGGCGCGCATACAGCGCTTTGCCCGCTGGCCCTGCAGGCCGGTGTGCCCACGGTCGGCGCTGCCATGGAAATGCCCGCTGCCCGCGCCTTTCTGACGCGGCTTCTGCAGGATGAGGTGATCCCGGCCCTTGATCTGCCGCCCGACCAGACCCGCAGCTTTGCCGATGAGGTGCTGCGGCGCTTTGCCGATCCGCATGTGCATCACCTCTGGCATGACTTCAGCCTGAACGCCGTGGCGAAGATCCGGGCGCGCAATCAGGACCGGATGACGGCCTATCTGGCCCGGCATGGCACCGCCCCGCCCTGCCTGACGCTGTCGCTGGCGGCCTGGGTGCTGTTCTACCGAGGCGAATTCCCGAATGCGCCGGCCCTGCCCCCGCGCGACAGCGCGGAAACCGTTGCGCATTTTGCCTCGCTACCCTCTGCCGCCGATCCTGTGGTGCTGGCCTCGGCCGTGCTGGCCGATGACCGGCTTTGGGGCGCGCGGCTGGACAGCCCCGCCTTTTGCCGAGCGCTGGCCGCGCGGATTGCGGCGCTTTGGCGGGCGTTGGACGCCGGGGCAGACCTGCCCGCCCTGCTGACGCTGGCGGACTGACCGATGATGCAACCGGGCGCCATCGCAGCAATCGGGGAATGCATGGTCGAGCTTTCGCCGGCCGGCGGAAACGACGATGCGCTGCTGCGGCAAGGCTTTGCCGGCGACACCTTCAACACGGCCTGGTACCTGCGCGACCTGCCGCCGGCCGCGCGCGGCCATCTGCTGCAGGCGCTGGCGGCGTTCCGGGCCGGCGGGGGACTGGTGGCCTTTGACCCGAACATCCGGCCGGCCCTGTGGCCGGACGCGGCAACGATGCGTTCGGGCATCAGCGCCGGTTATGCCAGCGCCGACATCGCGCTGCCGACCTTTGAAGATGATGCTGCCCTTTTCGGCGATGCCTCGCCCGAGGCATGCGCCCACCGGATCGCCGCGCTTGGCCCCTATGAGATCGTGGTCAAGAACGGCCCGGCGCCTGCGCTTTTGCACAGTGCGGGGCGGCAGAGCCGGCTGCCGGTGCGCAAGGTCGTCTCCCCTCTGGATACCACGGCCGCGGGCGACAGCTTCAACGCAGGCTGGCTGGCCGCGCGGCTGGGCGGGGCCTGCGCGACAGAAGCGGTTCTGGCCGGCCAGAAACTTGCGGCAAGGGTAATCCTGCATCGCGGCGCGCTGATGCCGATGGCCGGCGTGCAGGAGGCGCCGCGGACGACAGAACCACAGGCCTAGCCTGCAGATCCCTTAACGATCAGCATCTGGTCGGTGTTGCGCAAAAGCGCCTTCACCGCCTTGCGCGCGGCATCGGGCCTTTGCAGGCGGATCGCGCGTTCGATCGCCTCATGCAGGTCTTGCGCGTAACGCAGGTCATTCGCCTCTCGCGTGACGAAGGTGAAAAGGTAGTCGAGCGACGAGTCGATCATCGCGCCCAAGGGCATCAACAACTCGTTCCGGGTGGCATTCAGGATCGACTGATGGAACCGCCGGTCGGCGCGGGTGCGCTGCGACAGCGTCGTGGCTGTGCCCATCTCATGGCAGGCGGCGCTGATCTGCGCCATTTCCTCATCGCTGCGGATTTCGGCGGCCAGTGCGGCGGCCTCGGGCTCGACAATATGGCGCAGCTGCTGGACCGAACGCATCAGCGCGTCGCGGCGCGGCGATTGTGCCACCCAGGCCAGCACATCGCGGTCAAGGTGGTTCCAGTTCTCACGCGGTTCCACCCGGCTGCCGATCTTGGTGCGCGAGACCAGAAGGTTCTTCGACATCAGCATCTTGATCGCTTCGCGCACGACCGAGCGGCTGGTGCCGAACATGGCCGACCATTCCGCCTCGTTCGGCAGGATCGAACCCGGCGGATAATCGCCCGAAACGATGCGGCGGCCGATCTCTTGCGCGACCGAATAATGCGCGAACGACCCCGCCTGACGCGGCAGCCCGGAACCGGACGGCGCCTTTTCGGGGGCGGTTGCAACCGATTGCCCTGACTTGGCCTTTCCCTGCCGGACCGTCACCCAACCACCTGCCGTTTCCTTTCGTTCAACCCCTAGCGTGAGATAGCGTTTCTGACAATGACTGCCTTGTTGCGCGCGCCTCCCAGCCAGAGGCTAGCCGTGTTGTCGCGACGCTGCCTTGCGCCGCAGAAACCAGTTGTCGGCCAGAACACCCAGGATGATCACCGATCCCATCACGGCGAAGTTCAGCGATGAGGGGATGCCCAGCAGGTTGACCAGATTCTGCAGCACCTGCAGCAAGACCGTGCCGAGCAGCACCCCCAGGATCGACCCCTCGCCGCCCCGCAGGCTGCAACCACCCAGAACAGCCGCGGCGATGGCATAAAGTTCATAGAAATTCCCGTGCGAGGCGGGCGAGATGGATCGCGTGTACATCGCGATGTAGATCGCCGCGACCGCCGTCAGAACCGCGCAAAGCGCATAGGCGCTGATCAGCACCAGTTGCGTGTTGATGCCGGAATAGCGCGCGCCTTCGGGGTTGCGGCCGGTGGCCAGCAGCATCCGCCCGAAGACCGAGCGGTGCAGCAAGACGCCAGTGACAATGGCAATCACGACCATCGCCGTCAGGCTGTTCGGCACGCCCAGAACGCGCCCCGTGGTCAGCCACTCCAGCCCCGGAAAGCTGGCGCCAAAGGCGAAGCCGGCCGTCGCGTCTTCGGTGTAATAGCGGGCGATGCCGCGATAGATCAGCAGACCGCACAGGGTAACAACAAAGGGCTGCAGCCCCAGCCGCGCGATCAGCACCCCGTGCAACACCCCGATCAGCCCGCCAAGGCCCAGAACCAGCAGGGCCGCCAGCGCAGGGGACAGCACGCTGTTGCCCACCAGATCGACAAAGATCACCCCCAGCAGCGCAATCACCGAACCCGAGGAAAGTTCGATCCCGCCCGAGATGATCACGAAGGCCTGCGCGATGGCGAAAATGCCGAACAGGCCGATCAGGTTGGCGGTGTTCGACAGATTGACCGGCGACAGGAAGCGCGGGTTGAGAAAGGCGACGACCGCCGAAACGACAAGGATCAGGATCAGAAGGCCAAGGTTCTTGCGGTCGATCATGGGGCATGTCCTGCGGCGTCGGTCTGGCCAACGGCCAGCGAAAGGATGGCGTGTTCCGAAAGCTGATCGCGGGTCAGGCTGCCCGCGATCCGGCCTTCATGCATGACAAGGACGCGGTCCGATACGCCGATCACCTCTTCCATGTCGGATGAGATCATCAGGACACCCACGCCGTTGTCGGACAGGGCGCGCATCAGGCGGTAGATTTCCGCCTTGGCGCCCACATCGACACCGCGGGTCGGTTCGTCGAACAGGATCACGCGCGGCGAAAGCGACAGCCATCGGGCCAGAACCACCTTCTGCTGATTGCCGCCCGACAGGGCCGAGGCCGGCAGCGAAAGATTGGCGGCCCGCAGGTCAAGCGCCTGCTTCTGCCGCTCGGCAAGGGCCGTCTCGGCGCTGCGGTTGACGATCCAGCGGCGGGACAGCGCGCGCAGGCTGGGCAGCGAGATGTTCTGAGCGATCGGAAAATCAAGAATGAGGCCATGCAGCTTGCGGTCTTCGGGCACAAGAAACACCCCCCGCGCAATCGCCTGCCGGGGCGAGCGCAAGGCAACCTCCTGCCCGTCAAGCGCCACGCTGCCCCCAAGCGCCGGGGTCAGGCCAAAGA
>JACZKR010000318.1 GCA_014859945.1 Paracoccaceae bacterium
CGACCCGCGCCTTGCCAGCGCCGCGTTGTAGACATGCCAGTTCGTGGTGCGGTAGGTGGCGGGCTTCGGTCTGCTCATGCACGACAGCTACCACGCTGGAGTCACGAGATGAATCCCTCACCAGATTTGCGCAACAAAGCCAAGAATCGGTTTGAGAGCGGTCGGAACCGCAAGGCGGGCGTAAAACCTGCCGCCCTTTTCCTTCCAGTTTCTCAGCTTTCCAGCCATCGGCTTACCTCATTCTGGCACCAATTCTGGCACCAAGAACGGCACTAAGCCCAAGTAATCAAGCGTTTTATTTGCGATCAAAGGCTTAGACTGGTGGGTGGTGAGGGACTCGAACCCCCGACATTCTCGGTGTAAGCGAGACGCTCTACCAACTGAGCTAACCACCCCCGGGGCCGCGTTATACAGGCCCTTTCCGGCCATGCAAGCGGTCTGGCCCCTCAGGCGCCCCTCAGGGCGCGGTGACCAGCACCTTGTCGATGCGCAGCCCGTCCAGATCCAGCACCTCGAACCGGTGGCCGGCGACGGTGAAATGGTCGCCCAGCTGCGGCAGGCGGCGCATCTGGTGCAGGACAAGGCCCGCCACCGTGTCGTAATCGCCGGCCAGATCGCGCGACAGCCCCAGACGGTCGCAGAATTCATCCGCCGCCATCCAGCCCGCCACCAGCATCGAGCCGTCTTCGCGCACCACCATCGCCGGCTCTTCATCCTCGCCGGTGTCCATGGCGCCGGTGATCGCCTCAAGCACGTCGCCGGTGGTGATGATGCCTTCGAAATGGCCGTATTCGTCATAGACCAGCGCCATGGAATGCTCGGCCTCGCGCAGGACCTCCAGCACGTCCAGCGCGTCGGTGCGGTCAGACACCACCGGCACTTCCTGCAACAGGCCCTTCAGGTCCAGCGCCTCGCGCCGCGAGACGGCGTTGAAGGCATCGGCCAGGGTGATGATGCCCAGAACCTCACCGCTTTCACGGCTTTGCACGGGGATGCGCGGGCGGCCGATGCGGCGCAGCGCCGCCACGGCTTCGGCCGAGGTCATCTCCAGATCGACCATTTCGACATCGCGGCGCGGCGTCATCAGCGCCTTGGCGCTGCGGTCGGAAAAGCGCATGACGCCGGTGATCATCCGGCGCTCTTCGGCCTCGATCACGCCGCCTTCATGCGCCTCGCTCAGAAGGGTATGCACCTCTTCCTCGGTCACGCGGTTCTCGCCCTCGTCGCGCTGGCCGATCAGCCACAGCACCAGCTTGCCCGACCGGTCAAGGAACCAGACGACCGGCGCCGCGACCTTGGACAGAAGCTCCATCGCCGGGGCCATGCGGATCGCCACGCCTTCCGCATTGCGCAGGGCCAGCTGCTTGGGCACCAGTTCGCCGACGATCAGCGAGATATAGGTGATGCAGACGACCACGCCGCCGACGCCAAAGGTCGAGGCCCAGTCGGCCGGCACGCCCTGCGCCGTCAGGAAGGCCGTCAGCCGCGCGCCCAGCGTCGCACCCGAAAAGGCACCCGACAGCACCCCCACCAGGGTAATGCCGATCTGCACCGTCGACAGGAACCGCCCCGGATGTTCGGCCAGCCGCAGTGCCGCCGCCGCGCCCCGGCTTTTCGCCTCGATGGATTTCAGCCGCGCCGGCCGGGCCGAGACGATGGCAAGTTCAGACATGGCCAGCACGCCGTTGACGACGATCAGCACGAAGACGATGGATAAATCGGTCAGCATGGGTCCAGATACGGGTCCGTGGCCCGGAGGTTCAGGAAATCAGATCAGCCGAACGCCCTTGCGGGCGGCCAGATCGCAGAAGAATTGCCAGGCCACCCGGCCCGACCGCGCCCCGCGCGTCGCCTGCCATTCCACCGCCTCGGCCCGCAGGCTTTCGTCGTCGAACGGCACACCATGGGCGGCACAATAGCCGCGAATCATGTCAAGGTAATCGTCCTGGCTGCAGGGATGGAACCCCAGCCACAGCCCGAACCGGTCCGACAGCGACACTTTCTCTTCCACCGCTTCCGAAGGGTTGATGGCGGTCGAGCGTTCGTTCTCGATCATGTCGCGCGGCATCAGATGGCGGCGGTTCGAGGTGGCATAGAACAGCACGTTTTCCGGCCGCCCCTCGATGCCGCCGTCCAGCACCGCCTTCAGCGATTTGTAGTGCTGGTCGTCATGGCTGAACGACAGATCATCGCAGAACATCAGGAACCGGTGCGGTGCGGCGCGCAGATGCGCCAGCAGCCGCTGAACCGAGGGCAGGTCTTCGCGCGACAGTTCCACGATCTTCAGGTCAAGCCCCTCGGCCCGCACCTGCGCGTGGACCGCCTTCACCAGGCTTGACTTGCCCATCCCCCGCGCGCCCCAGAGAAGCGCGTTGTTCGCAGGCAGGCCGGCGGCAAACTGGCGGGTATTGGCCAGAAGCGTATCGCGTGACCGGTCCACCCCGATCAGCAGGCCGATATCCACCCGCGACACCCGCGACACCGGCTCCAGCCGGTCGGGCGCGGTGTGCCAGACAAAGGCCTCGGCCGCGAAATCGGGGGCGGGCATGGGCGCCGGGGCCAGACGTTCCAGCGCCTCGGCGATGCGTATGAGCGGGTCGGTCATGCGGCCGGTCCGTCCTTTTCCTCATCCTCGTCTTCATCCCACAGGCCCTCGGCCCGCAGTTCCGCCTCACGCCGCTTTTCGATGCGCCAGATGAGGAAGATGGACACCTCATACAGCGGATAGACGGCGGCGAACAGGATAAGCTGGCTCATGAAATCGGGCGGCGTGGCGATGGCCGCGACGATCAGGATCGCCACGATGGCATAGCGGCGCGTTGCCGAAAGCCCCTTGGCGCTGATCAGCCCGGCCTTGCCCATCAGCGTCAGCAGCACCGGCAGCTGGAAACACAGGCCAAAGGCGATGATCAGCTTCAGCGAGATATCCAGCGTCTCGTTCACCTTGCCCTGAAAGACAATGGCGATGCCGGTGCTGGTATCGGGCGCCGCGGCAGGCACCGCCGCCGGATCGACCGCCGGCGCGTTGGTCAGATAGGGAATGACCGTATCAAGGATCGACGAGGCATCGGCGAAGCCCAGGAAGAACCGCATCGCCATCGGCGTGACGATATAGTGCGAAAACGCCGCCCCCATCAGGAACAGCGCCGGCGAGGCGATCAGGAAGGGCAGAAAGGCGTTCTTTTCCGACTTGTACAGCCCCGGCGCCACAAAGCGCCACATCTGATAGCCGATCACCGGAAAGGAAACCGCCAGCCCCGCGACCACCGAAATCCAGACCAGCGTGAAGAAATATTCCTGCGGCGCGGTGTATTGCATCACCGGATTGGTGTTGCCTAACCCGCGCATCGCCTGCTCGATCGGCTGCAAGAGGAAATCAAGGATCGGATCGGCCACCGCAAAGCAGGCCAGCATGGCAATCAGGAAGGCACCGACCGACCACATCAGCCGGTTGCGCAGTTCGGCCAGATGCTCGATCAGCGGGGCGGCGGAATCGTCGATCTCATCCTTGGCGGCGGTCATGCGTCGGCTTCCGGTGTTTTCGGCTTGCGGGGCGCGCGCGGCTTTTTCGCCGGCGCTTCGGCAGGGGCGGCGGCGGGTGCCGCATCCAGCGCCTTCAGCTTTTCGGCCGTCTCGCGCAGGATGGCGGCCTTGGCGGCCTTCTTGTCAAACTGGGTCTGCGTGGCGGGTCCGGGCATAGGGGCGGCAGGCGCCGGCACCTCGGCCACCGCTGCAGGCGCTTCGGCCGCCGGGACCGCCGCGGCGGGTGTCGGCGGGATCGAACCTTCGGCCAGCACCGGGCCGCGGATGGTGCCAGAGGCGACGGGCTTCGTCGGCGTGGCCGCGTTCTTCAGCGGGTCCCATTTCTGGAACTTGTCCGCCGCGTCCTTCACCGCATCCAGCCCGAGCGACCGGGGCGAGGTAACCGCCTTCAGGTCCTTGGCCACGTCCTTGACGCCCGCCTCATCGGCCGCCGCCTCCATGGCGCGGCTGAACTCGCGCCCCATGGCACGCAGTTTCGCGGTGAACTTGCCAAGGCTGCGGAACAGCTCGGGCAGGTCTTTCGGCCCGATCACGACCAGCGCGACCACCCCGATGACCAGAAGCTCGGACATCCCGAGATCGAACATGGGCTAAGGCCCCCTTCGCTGCGGGCCGGTCAGGCCTTGTCTTTCTCGGCCTCGGGCGTCACGTCGCGGGCCGTGGTCGCGGCCTGCTTTTCAATCTCTTCCGAGCCGTCCTTGACGCCTTTCTTGAAGGCGGTGATGCCCTTGCCCACTTCGCCCATCAGCGAGGAAACCTTGCCCTTCCCGAAAAGGACAAGCACGACGACGGCGATCAGCAGAAGGCCGGGAATTCCGATGTTGTTCAGCATGGCAATATCTCCGTTTCCGGGCGCACCGGGCCCGTTCTTGCCCTAGCCATACTCCCGCACCGGGCGGCGCGATAGGCCCCGCACCGGGCGGGAGCCCCTGCAACTGACAGCTATGTGTCAGTTGCCCTCTGCCATGAACGGCGCTGCCAACCCGAATCGAAAGGAGCATTCCGATGGCAAATCCCGTGATGGAAACCGTGACCTTCCGCCTGCTGCCCGGCACCGACAGCGCGGCCTTCCTTGCGGCCGCCCGCGCCACCGCGCCGCTGGTCGCCGCCTGCCCCGGCTTTGTCGCCCGTCACCTGACCTGCGACGAGGACGGCACATGGACCGATCTGGTCGAATGGACCAGCGCCGGGGCGGCCCATGCCGCCGCCGCCGCCCTGATGGCCGATCCGGTCTTTCAGCCCTTCGTGGCGATGATCGACGGCGCCTCGGCCCGGATGCGCCACCCCGCGATCCTGTGGCGCATGGCTTGACCTTCCGGTGCGGCGCGGCAACCCTGCGTCATGCGCCGCACCGACCGCCTGTTCGACCTGATCCAGATCCTGCGCGACGGGCGGCTGCACCGTGCCACCGACATCGCGGAGCGGCTTGAGGTTTCGGTCCGCACCGTCTGGCGCGACATGGCAACGCTGATGGCCTCGGGCCTGCCGATCGAGGGAGAGCGTGGCGTGGGCTATATCCTGCGCGCGCCGATCACCCTGCCGCCCCTGATGCTGACCGGACAAGAGATGGAGGCGCTGCGCCTGGGCGTGCGGCTGGTGGCCGAGGGCGCCGATCCGGGGCTGGCCAAGGCGGCGCGCAGTCTGGGGGGCAAGATCGGCTCGGTCTCGCCCGCGCCGCAGGGCGAAGGGACGGATGACCTGTTCGTCTATACCGGGACCGAGGCGAAGCGCGCCGCCCCCTACCTGCCGCAGATCCGCGCGGCGATCCGCGCGAAGGAACGGCTGACCATCAGCTATATCGACCCGCGCGGGGTGGAAAGCCACCGCGACATCCGGCCTTTGCAGCTGGAATTCTGGGGCCGGGTCTGGACCCTTGCCGCCTGGTGCGAGGCGCGGCGCGACTTCCGCAGCTTCCGGGTGGACCGGCTGCTGGCGCTGACCCCCACGGGCGAAACCTTCCCCGATGAGCCGGGCCGCAACCTGGCCGCCTGGCGCGCGCTTTACGCGGCCGAAGCCGCGCCCGAAGGCGAATAGCTCAGGCCGGAAAGACGAAGCAGCGGTCGCGCCGCAGCATCAGCCACAGCGCCGTGCCCGGATGCGGCAGGAAGACCCCGGGAACCGAGGCGGTCAGCACCGAACCGTCGAAATCCATGCGGAACTCGACCAGGCTTTCGCGGCCCAGAAACCGCGCGCGTTCCACCGTGCCGCGCGCCGCGCTGCCGTCTTGCGGGGTGGGGTTCGGGCCACGGCCGCCGCGGTCGAAGTCGATCTTCAGGTGCTGGGGGCGGATGACGATATCCACCGCCGCCCCGTCGCCATGGCCCGGCGTCAGGAAGGCGCCGAAGGGCGTTTCGGTCAGGGCGCCGTTCGACACGCCCCGGATCACGTTGATATCGCTGAAGAACGCCGCCGCCGCCCGGTCGACCGGCGCGTTGTAGATGTTGTAGGGCGCGCCCTGCTGCACGATGCGGCCCGCCCGCATCAGGGCGATTTCATCGGCCATGCGCATCGCCTCATCCGGCTCATGCGTGACCAGAAGCACCGCCGCGCCTTCGTCCTTCAGGACCGCCAGCGTCGCATCGCGGATGCCGTCGCGCAGCCGGTTGTCGAGGCCGGAAAACGGCTCGTCCATCAGCATGACGCGCGGACGCGGCGCCAGCGCCCGGGCCAGCGCCACACGCTGCTGCTCACCCCCCGACAATTCATGCGGATGCTTGGGGCCGAAGCCGGTCAGGTTCACCCGTTCCAGCAGTTCATCGACGCGCCGCGCCTTGTCGTCGCGCCCGCCGGTCAGGCCGAAGGCCACATTGCCCGCGACCGTCAGATGCGGAAAGAGCGCGAAGTCCTGAAACATCAGCCCGACGCCGCGCTGTTCCGGCGGCAGGTTGGCCTGGGGGCCGAAAACCGGCGCGCCGTCGATAAATATCTCACCCGCGCCCGGGGTTTCCACCCCCGCGATCATCCGCAGCGTGGTGGATTTGCCGCAGCCCGAGGGGCCGAGAAGGCAGGTCACCTGCCCCGCCGCCACCCGCAGCGACACGTCATCCACCACCGCCCGCCCGCCGAAGGCGCGCGAGAGCGAGCGGATTTCCAGCCGCGGCGCGCCCGAAGGCGTCGGGTTTCCGAGCGATTTCATCGGATTTGGACTAGCAGGGCCTTGGACCGGGTTCAAGCGCCACCGCGCCGGAACCTCCGCCGGCAGCGGGGGCGCTTCGCCCCCCGCACCCCCCGAGAGTATTTCGAAAGGTGCAACTGCAAGCGGAGGTCAGAGCGTGGCATTGGTCGCGCCGCCGTCCAGGAGGATGTTCTGGCCGACGATGAAGCCCGCATGCACCGAGCAGAGGAAGGCGCAGGCCGCGCCGAATTCGGCCGGTGTGCCGTAGCGGCGGGCGGGGATGGTGGCCATGCGCTCAGCCCGGGCGGCCTCCATGGTGATGCCTTTCGCGGCGATCACCCCCTTGTCCAGCGCGGTGGCGCGGTCGGTGTCATGGATGCCGGGCAGAAGGTTGTTGATCGTCACGCCATGCGGCGCGACCTGCCGGGCGGTGCCGGCGACAAAGCCGGTCAGGCCCGCCCGCGCGCTGTTCGACAGGCCAAGCTGGGCGATGGGCGCCTTCACCGATTGCGAGGTGATGTTGACCACCCGGCCCCAGCCGCGCGCCATCATGCCGGGCAACAGCGCCTGCATCAGCGCGATGGGCGTCAGCATGTTGGCATCGATGGCGCGGATGAAATCGTCGCGGCTCCAGTCGCTCCACAGGCCGGGAGGCGGGCCGCCGGCGTTGGTCACCAGAATGTCGGCGCCCTCGGCCGCCGTCAGAACCGCGGCGCGCGGGCCTTCGGCGGTGATGTCGCCGGCCACGGTCACCACCTGCACGCCATGGGCGGCGCGGATCGCGGCGGCGGT